>JAEUSK010000223.1 GCA_016787925.1 bacterium
AATGTTCCACAGCACAGCTGGACTACACTGTCAAAAAAGAAATCATGTTTGGCAACCATACGTATTTGTCCGGGATTACTAAGTCCTTAAGCGGCCACTTCAAGGCGGTAGCAGAACAAGTGGATTCCGCTTTTTTTAAGGCAAACAAATCAAAATCAGTGCTTGATATCGGTTCAAACGATGGCACTCAATTAAAGCATTTTAGAGAACTGGGTTATGATATTCTGGGTGTGGAATCGTCCGCCACAACGGCGAGAATTGCAAACGACGCCGGGATTGAAACGCTGAATGAGTTTTTTAACCTTGAGGTTGTGAAAAAACTCAATAGAAAGTTTGATATTATAAATGCATCCGGCGTGTTTTTTCATCTTGAGGAGCTTCATTCCGTTACAGAAGGTATACGTGAAGCTTTAAAAAGCGAAGGCGTTTTTGTAGTCCAATTTCTTTACATGAAGCGCATAATAGAAAATATGGCATTTGATCAAATCTATCATGAACATCTTTTGTATTATAATCTCCAAACGATCGAAGTGTTGCTCAATCGCCACGGCCTGTCTATGTTTGACGCTTATCTTTCACCCATACACGGCGGTTCCATGATCGGATACGTCGGACATAAAGGAAAACGCTTAAGGACAGATCGCCTGCAGTTGCTAAGAGGAGCTGAGTCAGATAGTCAATCCAATCAGTTCAAAGCGTATACCGAATTTGGCGAACGAATTAAACAGATGAAAATCGAAAACATTTCCTACCTGCAAAACGCTAAACGTGCCGGAAAAACAGTATTCGGCATGGGTGCGCCGGTTAAAGGTAATACGCTGCTTAATTATTTCGGGATCGGAACGCAATACATTGATGTGTTGGTTGAAAAAAACGAACTGCGTCGTAATCTTTTTTCGCCGGGTATGCACATACCCATTATTATCGAAAAAGAGCTTCAGAAGTTACCGGATATTTATTATGTTCTTGCGTGGAACTTTAAAAAAGAGATTCTGGCCAATAATCAGGCCCTCTTGCAAAAAGGGATTGAGTTCTATTTTCCGGTCAATCCTTCGGAGATATAAATTATGAATATTCTCGTTACAGGTGCTAGCGGTTTTCTTGGGACGGCTTTGTGCGCGCAGTTAGATTCGGCGGGACATCGCACCGTTAAGTTGAACTCAAGAAACTGTGATCTGACAAAACAAGATTCATTACTGCATTTTGGGGATCAGGTTTATGATCTTGTTTTTCATTTGGCGGCATGGACTCAGGCCGGCGATTTTGCGATCCATCATTCCGGCGAACAATGGGTAATTAATCAGCAGATCAACACCAACGTACTCACATGGTGGCAGCAGTATCAACCTCAGGCCAAAATTATTTGTATGGGCACGAGTTGTTCCTATGCGCCAGACATGAAGTTGACCGAAGAAAATTATCTTGTTGGAACGCCGATCGAGAGTCTTTATACGTATGCCATGACCAAACGTATGTTATATGTGGGGCTGCTGTCATTGAACAAACAATACGGTTTGAAGTATATGAACTTTGTTCCGTCAACCTTATACGGCCCCGGGTACCACACGGACGGCAGGCAGATGCATTTTATTTTTGATCTTATCCGTAAGATACTTCGCGGAAAAAAATACCACGAACCGGTCATTCTATGGGGAGACGGTTATCAGCGCAGAGAATTGGTCTTTGTAGACGATTTTATAAGGATCATGACGGAGCTGACCAATACCCAAGAGAACATGACTGTAAATATAGGAGCCGGCGAGGAGTTTACCATCAGGGAATTTGCTGAAATTATTTGCCGGAAAGTCGGGTACGATTTCAAAAGTATTGAATTTGATACTTCCCGATACGTTGGCGCCAAATCGAAATGTCTGGATATTACCCGGCTGAAAGAATTATTGCCGAAGACGAAACTCACGGCATTAGATGAAGGACTCGACAAAACCATTTCATGGTTTGAAAAAACCGTCGACCTTGGGCGTGGAAAGGAATAGGTCCGCCCAAAATTCGGCACAAGGGCAGGGGGGCCCCGTACAAATGAACCTCAGAATCTGAAGAACATGAACGAAAAGAAAACTCAGGAAATTCACTACATTTATGTGGTTGACCCGCTCATTCGTAGTTTTCTCGGCCACTACTTTAATTATGCGAACAGCATATTCCATGCGGCCGTAAAAGCAGGATTGGATTTTAAGTTATGGGCGAATGCGGATTGCGATCCCGGCATTTCAGAAGAGCTGCCTACACGTTTTATTTTCGGCAAAGACGAAGCTCCGACGCTGCTGGGAATTCGACCGCCTAAAATGGCCGGTCTTCATCGTCCGCTTAAGAGGCTAAGGGAATGGATAAAGGCCTGCCGGGAATTGGACCGGCCGGACGGGATGGTGTTTGTCGACAACTGCGTTGCAATCGAACTTCTGTTGTTTGCCATCGCTGTTTTTCTTGAAAAAAAAGTTCTTTCGCCTGTCTTCATAGTGATGATGCGTATTTACTATTATAATCCTTCTACCAACCGGTGGAAAAAAGAAACGATCATTTTGAAACTGGCATTGTATCTGTTAAGCAAGGCTTTGAAATCAAAGCGGATAATTCTCGTGTCGGATAGCGCGCTTTTGGCTTCACGATTTGGGCGGTTGACCGCAATGCCGATTCATACGGTTCCGATCCCTCATACGGGCATCGGATCAAATGAAAGCAAAGTAACGTCTGCAACCCGATTGAGATTTGCATATCTTGGGCATGGAGATTATTACAAGGGGATCACTTTCCTTGCCGAAGCAATTCATGAGTTGAATGCTGCAGGACATTTAGATCGTATGGAATTCTTTATTCAGTGCTACCAACCACGAACACATGACGCCAGGATAGACAAGGCTTTGAATGGACTACGGCAACTAAGCTCAAAAGGTGTTGAAGTGGTTGAAGAACCGCTTGACGTAAGTAACTATAATCTCCAAATGATGCGTGCTGACGTGCTTTTATTTCCGTATCTTATCGACCGTGGCGAAAGCACATCAGGTCCATTTGCCGAGGCGCTGGCATTATCAAAACCGGTCATCGTTTCTGCGCAGACCTGGGCAAGCCAACAGCTGGAGAAATTTGACGGCGGGGGCGTTATCTGTCAAAGCGGCAGCAGTACGAGTCTGGCTCAGGCTATGATGGAAGCGAGTAACAATTATGCGAAATTAGCACAGAAGGCTGAGAAAGCCAGACCGAACTGGGCCGCATTTCACAATGCAGATAATTTTATAAATACATTAATATCCGTCACCGTAGCGGAGAACGACGGATCAATTCAGAATCGGAAAACGGAATGCGAAGGACCGGGAAGAGAAGGCCGACCATGAAACAAAGAATATTATTCATATTCGGCACTCGCCCGGAAGCGATCAAAATGGCGCCGGTTATTAAAGAGTTTCAAAAACATCCGGATGAGTTAGAAACCAAAGTTTGCGTGACGGCGCAGCACCGCCAGATGTTGGATCAGGTACTGGACGTATTTGATATCAAGCCGGATTTCGATTTGGATATCATGGAAGAAGGCCAATCGCTGCTGCAGTTGACGTCAAGAGTATTTTCAGGTCTGGAGAAAATTTTTTCGGAAACCAAACCTGATTGGGTTTTGGTTCAGGGTGACACGTCAACGGTTATGGCGGCAGCCGTGGCGGCATTTTATGCGGGGATCAAGGTCGGCCATGTCGAGGCCGGATTACGGTCGCATAACCGATATGCGCCATTTCCTGAGGAAATCAACCGCCGCATCGCTTCGGTTGTTGCTGATGTGCATTTTGCGCCAACAGAAACGGCGCGGCAAGCACTATTGGCTGAAGGCATAGAAGGCAAGATGATTCATATAACCGGTAACACCGTCATTGATGCGCTGATATGGGTTAGCGACAAAGTGAAACGCACTCCGCCCGGCATAGCAAATACCCTAAAAGAAAAAATTCTTAATAAGAAAATCGTTTTGGTCACAGGCCATCGCCGCGAGAGTTTCGGCGAAGGATTTGAACAGATCTGCCAGGCACTGAAAGACATTGCAGAGCAAAATAGAGACGTCGTCGTGGTTTACCCGGTCCATTTTAATCCGAATGTTCGTGAACCCGTACAGCGTATGCTTAACGGACATGAAAATATACTTCTCATCGAACCGCTTTCGTACACGGATTTTGTCTGGTTGATGGATCGGTCTTTTCTCATCCTTACCGATTCCGGCGGCGTGCAGGAAGAGGCTCCCTCTCTGGGCAAACCTATTCTGGTGATGCGCGATGTGACGGAGCGCATGGAAGGCATCGAGGCAGGAACAGCTAAGTTGGTCGGAACAGACCGGAACAAGATCGTATCGGAAACAAAAAGACTTCTGACCGACAAACTTGAATATGAAAAAATGTCACAGGCGATCAATCCGTACGGGGACGGGAAGGCGAGTAAGTTTATCACAGAAATTATTTTAGGTTATGGCATTCATATATAATATTGATATTGACTCAGTAATTTGATATTTTTCGTCTGATTTGTTTTATAATGTTGACCAAGAATAGAAACCATGATTACACAAGAGAATGCAGTTCCTGAAGTAGGGAATAAATTAAATCCCATTGATACCAACCAGAATTTTATTGACGTTTTATTTATTCTACTGAAATGGAAGAACAAAATCATCATATCTGTCCTAACAATAATGATAATAAGTTTTGGCATCACACTTATGATGAGCAAATGGTATAAAGCTACAGCCGTCCTCGTCATTCCCGATAAATCATCCAACCCATTAGATATTCTTACCGGCGGATTGGGAAGTATAAGCTCCACAGTTTTAGGTGTAGGTAAGACAGGGAATGAGCGGTATTTGGCTATTTTGGCTAGCCGTCGGATACAGGAAGAACTTATAAAAAAATATGACCTTATGACTGTTTTTGAAAAAAATAATATGGAAGAAACGGTCAAATACGTAGATAATTTGTTGTCTGCTGAGAGTGACAAAAAACTTGGCACTATTTTGGTCTCCTGGGAATTTAAAGATGATCCCGAGAAGACAGCAGAGATGACGAATTTTATTGTTCAAAAATTAGATGAGATAAACCGGGAATTATCCACTGAACAAGCCCGCTCATCGCGTGTCTTCATCGAAAGAAGATATTTTCAGGCTAAGGACGATCTTAAGAATTCTGAAGATTCTTTAAATGCATTTCAAAACAAGTACGGTATAATTGAAATTGCACAGCAAACAGAAGCTTCAATTAAAGCGGCAGCGGAATTGTATGGTGAGATCGTTGCGACCGAAACCGAATATCTTGTCATGAAGAAGACGCTGGGTGAAAACCATCCGGATATATTGCGTACGCAATCCAAACTCCAGGAATTGCGAAAGCTGCAAAGTAAGATGGAAAAAGGAGGGAACGGTTTTGACATTTTTATTCCTTTTAAAGAGACTCCGGATCTAGCTTTAAAGTATTATCGTTTATACAGGGACGTGCAGATCAACGGAAAAATATTGGAATTTTTGGTACCGCAGTATGAACAATCCAAAATCCAGGAAGCTAAGGATACGCCGACGCTTCTTGTATTAGACGAAGCAAAGCCGCCGGAGCGGCACACGCGGCCTAAGAAGCTGACCATTTCCTTGATTGTAGGAATGGTAACTTTTGTCGTAATGTCACT
>JAEUSK010000256.1 GCA_016787925.1 bacterium
CTTTTCTTTGGTCCATAACTCGGGTCTCCTTCCATGGCATAGTTAGTACCTCCATTTTGGTGAGAATACTAACTGAAGTTAATGAAGAAGTGTTACCTATGTCCTGAGTACAAACTGTAACCTATGTCCTGAAACCGTACCTCTTTACAAAAGAGGAATCACATAATGAAATTCATGATTTTGCTAACTATTTCAGTTTTAATGTTTTCATGTACACGCTCTCTTACATTAGATACTCATGACACCGATAGTGTCGAGAAGTTTCTCTCTAAAGCGCACGAGTTAGAGGCAATGATCTATGTTCACCCAAATATTCAATACCTTGCCAAGGTTATTGCGTTCAATGATTCTATAGTTTATTTGGAGAACGTTAAAGACGGCACGAAATACAACCTCCCTGTTGAAAAAGTGCGGATCATTTTCTTAAAAGATCCATCCCAATCTTGGATAGATGGGGCAACGTTAGGAGCTATAACTCTTGGTACTCTTGGCGCTGTATTGTATGGTAAATATGATAACGATTCTTTTTTTTCAATGACTAAGAGAGAACCTATTCAGGGTGCACTCTATTTTGGCATAGCAGGCGGGCTTGGTGGCAGTCTTTTGGGGGGAAGCCATTGGAAGCGGATATGAATATAGAATCATATCTGTAAAAGGTGCAAAAACAAGAGAATGAAACTTTACGAGCCACATCGGATAACAAGCGGCTTACACGTCCGCTTCCGCGCCAGCGTAAGCGTGAGTACAAAGATAGTTAGATGCGATCGCTGGCGCGTTCGCACATGGCGCTCTTTGAGATATTAGTTTTGGTGGTAAAGGCAGTTAATCTACCACCTATTCGGTGGCCACTTTGCGCCATGTCGTGTAGCCGCCGAGCGTTATATGACAGTCTGCTTTAGATATTTGCAATATGTATACTGCAGTAAAAATAAATTGTAAGTATTAACGAGGATTTGACACTATAATATTAAAGAATGTTTCACTTATACTGCAAAGGAGATACCATGATAAGGCTGACTTTTTACATCGTGATCTTCATTGTTTTTGTTTCGTGTGACTCAAACAATGACGGCAAAAATGAAATTTCAACCTTTTCAAAAACTTTTGGCGGGCCGTACACCGACCAAGCTTATGGTGCAGTTGGCTTAGATGACGGAACAATTGTAATTGTTGGGCATTCGAAACTTACACCTTCAGGTCAATTCAGCCCTTATATACTGCGAATCACAAGTCAAGGCGATACCGTTTGGTCCAAAGTACTTGGCGAAAATGGAACGGCAAGCGGCGTTACAAAGTCATCCGATGGAGCTATCGTAGTTGCTTTTAATACAAATGGGAACTTGTCTATTACAAAGCTTGAAACTCATGGACAATTGGTGTGGCAAAAATCGTTTGGTCCATATTTAGTTGGAGGAATATCTTCAACTTCTGATGGAGGATTTGTCGTTTGTGGCGATTATCTCGAAGACCTGTTCCTGTTAAAGACAACTTCTTCCGGCGATTCTGTTTGGTTCCATACATATGGAGGAGGCAACGCTGAAATCGGTAATTCTGCACTACAAACCTCAGATGGAGGCTTCATCTTAATGGGCTATACCCGAAGTTTTGGCGCTGGCATGGCGGATGGATATCTTGTGAAAACTGATGCAAATGGGCAATTCCTTTGGCAAAAAACTTACGGTACGACTGCGGAAGATCAAACATGGGGCATAAAAAGCACATCAGATGGAGGATATATCATCACCGGCTTCTCCGAAGCCGCAGGATACGCGTCAGCATACGTGATAAAAACAAATGCAAACGGCGACACTTTATGGACACGATCATATCCTAATGGCGGTAATATCAATACTGTTCTTGAGACAACTGAAGGAGGATTCCTGCTTGGTGGTTCAACGCGAACGGATGGATTTTCGTATCCGGATATGTACTTAGTAAAAACAACAGCATCAGGCGATACAATCTGGTCACGTTCTTTCGGTGGAGTACTGGATGAGAATTGCACAAGACTTATTTCGGCTCAAGATGGAGGCTACTTTCTTATTGGATCTACGGCATCTTTTGGATCTGGTGAGTACGATATAAATGTTATTAAGACAGACAATATGGGTCTTTTACATTAAAACGCAGACCGTCAGATAACATGCGGCTTACCTGTCCGCTTGCGACGCCTTTTGATTTGACGATAGAGAGTTTGTGGGCGTAGCTCGCCGATAGCTCGCTCACGTTTTGATATGTTCTTAATTAATGTTTTATATTATCGTTCGCGAGCTACCGCAGGGAGCCGTCGATCGTTATGCGCTATGCTTGGGTGACTTTGGAACCTCAAAACTGACTGCAAGAAATGACTTACATATATATTTCAATGGGATATTTGCTTTAAACAAAGTTTGTGATACTGTTTGAAAAAATATTAGCAGGCGGTGACTTGCGGTCAATCGGGAAAAGCAATTCCATTCTGCCTAGAATTAAAAATCAAATTGACTTTGATGAACTGTTCAAATGCTTGTTTCACAAGGAGAGACTTGTGAAAATGCGAGCGGCAGACATTATTGAAAAAATCTCTCTTCACAATCCTCAATATCTCACAAGACATAAAAAGGAAATCATTGACCTATGTAATGCCGCAAAAGACAAAGAACTTAAATGGCATTTGGCGCTACTAATTCCACGCCTTCATTTACACACGAAGGAGTTTGATAATGCTTGGAATACATTGACAAAATGGGCTAAGGACAAGACAAATTCCAGAATAGTAAGAGTTAATTCTATTCAGGGACTTTTTGAAATGATAAAGCAGAAAAATAAATTAGAAAAAGATTTTCATCTGACATTATCTGAAGTTGAAATAGAAAACATTCCTTCAATCAATGCAAGAATCAGAAATATCAGAAAACAAATATGATAGAAATTATTTTCAAAATACTCTTTGTAGCTCTGTTTATTATCTATATAACAATCAGAGTTCCATTTGACAAAACCTATCAACGGCAAGAAATAATAAAAAAAGCGAATTTATTGAAAGAAAAATTCTCGTTGTTATTAATATCATTAGGTTTACTATTGATGCCTCTTCTTTGGGTATTTACATCTTATCTTAATTTTTCTAAAATGGAATTCCCCATTTGGGTAAGATTAACTGGAATTGCAATATCAATCGTTAGCTTATTATATTTTTACAGAATACATAAAACACTTGGAGCAAACTGGTCGCCAACTTTAGAAATTAAAAAGGGACACCAATTAATTAAAACTGGCCCTTACAAAACCATTAGACACCCAATGTATGCGCAAATGTGGCTTTGGACCATTGCACAAGTTTTAATTATTTCAAATGTAATAGCAGGTTTATCTGGGATCATTGCTTTTGCAATATTTTATTTCATGAGAGTAGGCCGTGAAGAAAAAATGATGATTGGTACTTTTGGGGATGAATACGTTGAATATATGAAATTAACAGGAAGGGTATTCCCGAAATGTAAAAGGAATGTATGATGAAAATATTTTCTTCTGACTTCACGAAATATAGCTTTGCAACTATAGAACAAATGCTGGGCTGGATTTTCTATCAATTGAATCACTGGCGACCGATTGCACAGGAAATGTTTGTATCTCCACAGGATCAAACGCATACAAATCATCAAATCATGGGTTATCTTGGTCTCCTTCATACTCAACTGGGGGTAACGCCGATCGTTCCTGGGTTGCGGTCAGCCCCTTAAATAATATCTTCATATCCCTCTGAAAATCATACTGGAGTAAGAACAATGAAACATTTTGTAATTTCAAGCTGTTTGTTAGTTGTTTTTGCCCTTATGGGCTGTTCAACTAAATCAGATCAAGTTACTTTGAAGCACGCATGGAAGTCCACCGACTATCCTATTGGTGACTTATCAAAGTATATCGTTATTGACGGCGACAGCTCCGGTACTTACTTCACTCCTACGCTTGACGACAATTGCTATTCTGACGTTACTTTGACTATTACAGATGGAATAATGCTCATCGGACATGCACATTTCACTTATGAACTCACAGCAACGCATCTTTATTTAACGCCAGCGAGTTATCTTGATACGGTTATTGGATATTCTCTTCCGGGTACATTTATATTGACGGACAATGTTTCATTGACATCGTGTGATTAGATCGCCGCACCATCGCATGGCATGCGACTTACCTGTTCCATCACCGCGCCAGCGTATACCATGAGAGATAGAGATTTTAGGTTACACGATCCTTGCGTGACGCTTTCGAATGTTTAACGAAACAAAAACCCACCGCCGCCGTTTAGATAGAATCATTAAACAAAGCAGGAGAAAAAAATATGACCCGCACGAGGTATGCAAGGATCGCCGGCTTCACTTTTATCTTCTACATTGCGGCCGGTATTACTCAGATGATGCTCCATGGCCGGGCTACCGCCGGCGAGGGAACCGCCGCAAAGCTGGCGAATATTGCCGCTCACACGTCTGCGTTCGGCGGAGCGATCATACTGGATCTGCTTTGCTGTTTTTTCGCCCTGATACTCGCCGTGTCGCTGTACGCGATCACGCGGGATGAGGAGCACGATCTGGCGATATTCGGCATGGCTTGCCGAATCGGAGAAGGCGTGATCGGAGCGGCCAATCTGCCTAAAATGCTGGCTCTCTTTTGGCTCGCGACAGCCGGAGAGAAAATCCCGGACGCTTCGACGGTACATGCGATCGGTTCTTATCTGCTGATGCCGGTGGGAAGTTCGACCGTCAGTGCGCTCTTTTTCGCCGTGGGAAGCACGATTTTTTCCTATCTATTTTTGCGCGGACGAATGATTCCCCAGCCCCTGGCATGGCTTGGTCTGCTGGCATCTGTGGTGCTTGTGGTTTTCCTTCCGATGCAGTTGGCGCGATTTGTTTCGGGGAACTGGTTCGTCTGGATGCCGATGCTGGTATTTGAGCTCGTTCTCGCGGTCTGGCTGATCGTGAAGGGGGTTGTCGGGAAACAGGATGTGGCAATATCCAATTAGTAATTTTCTGAATTTACTTTTAACTAATGTATTGGTATTCTCGGCCTTGAAAAAAATGCCGAAGAAGCCCGAGTTCGCGCTACGATATTGGCGAAAAACGGGGAAATAAACCAGGGAACCGGCACACAGCTAGAAGCTAAGACATGTTTTTCGCCGCCAAAGTTAGCGAACGAGGGTTAGGCATTTTTTTCACAGCCAAAGTTTTCTTTGGAGCTTTCTTTTTTAAAAAGAAAGCGGACTCAAAGTAATTAGACTTGCAATAAACCATATGTAATATGAACTCTCTCGTCAAAACCATTCTTCTTTCTTTTGCTGGCACAAAAGAAAGAAGGAAAGAAAAGTGCCTAGGCTGTTGAAAAAACGCCTGAAATCTTCGCTCCAGCCCTAAACAAAACAAACTCGCCCGCCTGCGGAAACCCTTCGGCGGACTCGAACATGTTTTGTTTTTAACGGGCTTTCGCTTCGATTTCTTAACGGCATTTTTTCAAAGGCCCAAAAAAAACAATAATATGATGTGCTTATCCGCTTTATTCACATACATCATGGTGAGCCTCTCGGCAAGGCTCGGAACAAGCTTATCGAACCATGACAAAATATAGAAAATCAGCTTCGACTACGCTCGGCTAAAATACTCATTCTGCAACAGCCTCCAAGAGGAGGGCCGCGGGTGGCATTCTTCAGCGCGTGATTTGAAATAATTTCCGGAAAAGGAGTAACATGAATAAAGAAATTGGAGCTTACCATAAGAGGCAAACGCATGATGACAAAGCGATATGCGATTTGCTGTACCAGGAGATCGGTAAGCATTTACCCAAAGCGGAAAACAAGATATGGCATGCGCATCCCGTTTGGTTCATTGACGGCAACCCTATTGTCGGATATAGTAAACAGAAGAACGGTATGCGCCTGATGTTTTGGAGCGGAGCAAGTTTTGATGAGGAACAATTAAAACCAGGTACCGGAAAATTTAAAGATGCTTCCGCATTCTATACTTCGTCCAAAGAAATAAACAAAAAAGAGTTAAAGCGATGGCTCCAAAAAGCAGAAGCGATTCAGTGGGACTATAAGAATATTGTCAAACGAAAAGGCGTATTGTTACCTTTGAAAGGGTTGGATTAACCTACGACTTTATCCCCTCAATTATACAGATACAATGTAGATGTTTAGGCTAAAGCCCGAATTTCTGTGTTTTTTTAATCCCTGAGCTAAAGCTCAGGGCAAATAGCTAAGAATAATTTTCTTGATCAGTCATTTCATGCTTATTGCCCAAGCTTTAGCGTTTTTTGATCCCGAAGCTAAAGCTCATTGCAAAAAACTAAGAACAGTTTTCTTGATCAGTCATTTCATGCTTATTGCCCAAGCTTTAGCATTTTTTTGAACCCGAAGCTAAAGATCTTTGCAAAAAACTAAGAACAGTTTTCTTAATCAGCCATTTCATTTTTATTGCTCGGGCTTTAGCATTTTTTTGATCCCGAAGCTAAAGATCTTTGCAAAAAACTAAGAACAGTTTTCTTGATCAGTCATTTCATGCCAATTGCTCCACGCTTTAGCATTTCTTGATCCCGAAGTTAAAGCTTATTGCAAAAAATTAAGAACAGTTTTCTTGATAAGTCATTTCATTCTTATTGCTCCACGCTTTAGCGTGGAGATAAAAGAATAAAATCAAAATCGGGCTTTAGCCCAATCAATCTTTCATAAGAACTTCAAACCCGTATTTTTCAATAAATTCTTTATGTTCTTCCTCAAATTTTTTTATCTTGTGATGCGCTTCCTGATTTCTTATGTATTTTCGCACAGCGTTAACTCCCGATTCGCTTACCGATACCGCAAAATAATCATCCTGCCATTCGAATTTTCCCTTAAGCCGTTTCTGCTTATTGACCCAGTGCGATGATTCGCCTTTGAGAAGCTGAACCACTTTCGAAATGTTTTGTTCTGAGCCAAGCGATATCAAATCATGGAGATGGTCGTCGCTCCCATTCACGCAATCAAGAAAAATATTTTTCAGTTTTGCATTTTCACGAATGTGACAAAATAGTTCATGGCGAAAATTTGGATGAAGGGTTCGTTCACGGTGTTTAGTTGCCCAAACGAGATGAACCCAGATCCTAATGTAAGGCATGAAATGTATTCCTTTGGGCTAAAGCTCTGGGCAATGATTCATGTTCTATCAATCAGAATATTTTTTGCTCCACGCTTTAGCGTGGATGTAAAAGAATAAAATCAAAATCGGACTTTAATCCAATTGCTCCAAAAAGATAAAGGCTAGATATTGAACAGAAGAATCTCTAATCATTTACCCTCTGAATATTCGCGCCTAATGCTCTAAGACGTTCGTCAATATGTTCGTACCCGCGATCCAGTTGTTTAACGTTTTGCATGGTCGATATGCCCTGCGCGCACAAGGCCGCGATCAGGAGCGCCATACCGGCTCGAATATCCGGGCTGGTGATCAATTCGCCGTGCAGCGGTGTCGGGCCCTGGATCACGGCTCGGTGCGGATCGCACAAAATGATCCGCGCGCCCATTGTGATCAGTTTGTCCGTAAAAAACAGCCGGCTCTCGAACATTTTTTCAAAGATCAGCACCATCCCTTTACACTGCGTTGCCGCGATCACAATAATGCTCGTCAGATCGGCGGGAAATCCAGGCCATGGCGCATCGTCGATTTTCGGAATGGCGCCGCCCATGTCGGAATGAATTTCCAGCGACTGCTCTTTCGGAACGAACAAGTCCCGGCCTCTGATTTCAACTTCGATACCGAGTCGCTGAAAAACGAGCAGGATCATGCGCATATCCTTCGGATTGGTATCTTTGATGAGAATTTCACTTTTTGTCGCGGCGGCCAGTCCTATGATACTGCCGATCTCGATATGGTCATTGGAGATGTCGTGTTCACATCCGCGTAATTTTTTGACGCCTTCGATCATGAGAAGATTGCTGCCGATGCCGGATATGCGGGCGCCCATGCTGACCAGCATTCTGCAAAGTCCCTGTACATGCGGTTCGGACGCGGCATTATTCAGAATGGTCGTCCCTTCGGCAAGCACGGCGGCCATAATAGCGTTTTCCGTTGCCATCACGCTCGCTTCATCCAGAAATATATCCTGCCCGGTCAGTTTAGCGGCTTCCATTTTATAGAATTTGTGGCCCAGTTCCGTCTTTGCGCCCAGTTTTTCCAACGCCAGAATATGCGTATCTAAACGGCGGCGGCCTATTTTGTCGCCGCCCGGCGACGGCAAACTGATCTTTCCATGCCGCCCGATCATGGAACCGGCAAAAAGAAAAGATCCGCGGATCTCCGAAGCCAGGTTGTGATCCGGTTCAGACGTCTTGATGTTTTTGGCGTGAACCTTCCACGTTTTCGCATCTATTTGGTTAACGTCCGCGCCGATCGCGGCGGCAATCTCAAGCATTTTACGCGCGTCTGTAACGTCCGGCATGTTTCTGAGGATGACCGGCTCGTCCGTCAGCAAACACGCCGCAATAACGGGAAGCGCTTCGTTTTTATTACCCGCCGGATTAAATGTCCCTTTTAAAGTGTGGCCGCCTTCAACAATAAATTTTTCCATGTGAACCTCTGTGATGAGAACTTACAGCTCTCTGATGTTAGGGTGTTGCAATGTGAAAGTCATCGATGACGCCGACGATAACTGCCTGAACCGGAATTTTTTTGTTTTTAAGAATAATGCGCGCGCCTCCGCCTTCTTTCATGACCAAAACGAGATCGCCCACACCGGCGCTGACTTCATCAATGGCCAGCAGATCGGCCCCCGTGGGTTTTTGATTAAGATCAACCGGCTGAACAATCATGATCTTGTGCCCGTTTAAATTTTCATTCTTATGCGTTGACACGATCGATCCCGTCACTTTGCAGATCATCATAAAGCATCCAATTCAAATTAAATGAATCTATAACAGCTGATAAAACCTGTACCCGCGTAATACACGAAGGTTAAATCAATGAGAGGGTTCAGATTTTTTTAGTGTATTCCGTATGTTCCATGGGAAACAACGACAAGTTCATCTATTTATTTAATAACTCTTTCAGATTCACCAAATGTTTGCGAACGACATCCAATGCCATTTGCGATAATCGTTCCTTAAAAACCAGCCGGTCAACTGCATACGGCAAGGGAGTTAATTTTATTGCGGACGTTTTTTCATCCGTCGAAAAACCTATATAGGCCAATCCAACGGGTTTATGCTCTGTTGCGCCTGTTGGCCCGGCAATACCTGTAGTAGAAAGCCCTAAGTTTGTGCCGGCCATTTTTCGAATATTTTCTGCCATGGATTTGGCAACTTCTTCGCTGACGGCACCGTGGTCTGTCAATAATTTCTCCGGCACGTTAAGCAACTTCATTTTGGAGTCATTACTGTACGTGGTCACGCCCTGGAGAAAAAAAGACGAACTCCCGGATACATTGGTTAGCCGGTGCGCGATCAGCCCGCCCGTGCATGATTCGGCGGTGGCAATGGTCTGACCCGTATCAAAAAACAGTTGGGCAAGGCTTTGTTCAAGCGTTTCATCGTCATAGCCATACACCGCATTGCTAAAAAATTGGCCAATGCATGATACGAAGCGCCCTTCCGCATCGGCGATCAGTTCCGCCGCTTTTTCCGCGGATTGCACCGAGCAGGTCAAACGTATGTCGACGCCGCGCGTCATCTGCGGCAAAAAAGCAATATCCAATTTATCATGAAACAGCTGAACAATTTCCTTCGTTTTTTCATATAATGCGGATTCCGGAATTCCCACCGTTCGCAAAGTACGGAACTTGAGAACTTTACCCTGTTTTATTTTCTGTACTACCGGAAATACGTGCGTCTCCGCCATCCACTGCATTTCACTTGGAACGCCCTGCAGGCAAAAAAAAGACGCGCGATCTTTTTTGAAACTTAAACCCGGCGCCGTTCCACGACTATTAGACAAATACGCCGCTCCTTCCGGAATCATAGCCTGCACTCGATTGGTTTCACTCATAACCCGGCCGGCCTTTTTATACATGGATTGGATTTCCTGAAAAGCGGATTCGTTTAGTTTGAGCTCCGCTCCCAAAAACTTTGCAGCAGCATCCCTGGTTTTATCGTCGTGGGTAGGGCCGAGCCCTCCGCAGCAGATCACCATATCGGCTTCCTTCGCCGCTTTTTCAAAGGCCTGTGCAATAGAATCGATATTATCGCCAACTTTAGTAATCCGATTTACCTTCGTTCCAAGCTCAGCCAACCGGCGGCTTATGAATGCCGAGTTGGTATCAATAATAAGCCCCAACAGGATTTCATCGCCTATTACCACAATCTCTGCGGTCATACAATTCTCCGGATAATATGGAACTATCAGAAATCATCCTCGTAAAAAATCTACTGATTGGCGATGAGTGAAC
>JAEUSK010000259.1 GCA_016787925.1 bacterium
TATTGCCGTCATTAGAAGCGACAAATCCTTTTTGGTACAATCGACGGCCGCATTCGACTATGTCTTCTCTAATTTGAAATTCGTCTAACATGGCTATTTCCGGTTAAAAAAGGCGAAAAAGTTTAATTAATATTGCCCGTAAAATCAACATAAATTAAGTACCTGCTGAGCATTCATCGAATAATTGCCACAAAGACCCCGAATTCGCAAAGCTAAAATAAGAAGAAAATTTTCTTTTGTTCCAATCGTTTCGACTTTGTGTATTGGCGGCATGAATGAATCCTGACTTGTCGCTTAGATAACACAACACTGCTAAATACGCCATAATGTCACTTATTTGCAAATATTTCAGGCTTCAGTGAGCAATAGCATGACAAGTTGTCTTATGAATTATTACCAGGCTTTCATAAACCTATAAATTTCAGGAACATATTTTTTTTGGCACTGCCTTTGTAATATTGGAGAGCGAAACCAGTGAAAAAATCACCAAACAAACAGGAGACAACAAATGGAGACCAAAACGTTTAACGAAGTCAAAACAGATCAGCGCGATGTTGTAAGACACGAAAATGGTTATTACTATGTGCAGCCGCGCTGCGATATACGCGAGAACAAGGATCATTATTATCTGCTCTTAGAAATGCCAGGCGTGAATAAGGACACTTTGAGCGTGCAAGTAAAAGACGGTCAGCTTATGATCGAAGGTAAAATGAATATTCAGGAAGACGGCGAATTGATACGATCAGAAATCTACAAAAGAAATTATCGAAGAGTCTTTACGCTGGGAAAAACTGTAGATACTCAAAACATAGATGCTTCATGGAAAAACGGATTTTTGCAGATGCGTTTGACCAAAAAGGAAGAGGCGAAACCTCGTGAAATTAAAATTAACTTTAACTAACACCAAAAGCAAAAGGAGGAATAACCATGTCAATCATCAGGTATAACCCGATCAACGAGAGAGGCGTATTGACCGACCTCTTCAACGTGCAAAAAGAAATGAGCAAAATGTTTTCTAACTTCTTCACCGACGACAATGAGAGCTTTACCGGTTTACAGAACTGGTATCCGTCTGCCGATATCACGGAAGGCAAGGACAAATACACCGTGCATATCGAATTGCCGGGAGTGACCAAAGACGGCGTAAAGATCACGCTTCAGGAAAACGTTCTCACTGTTCAAGGAGAAAAGAAACAGGAAGCCGAAACGAAAGACGAGAATTTCCATCGCGTTGAAAGAAGTTACGGGTCATTCAGCAGATCATTTCGTCTGCCGTCGCTTGTCAAGTCCGATAAGATCGATGCTAATTACAAAGACGGCGTTTTGACCATCGTACTGCCTAAGGCTGAGGAAGCGAAAGCGAAGCAGATAGATATCAAATTCTAAGCTGACTGGATATACGAAATAACAAATCCTCACAGGTCTAGCGCCTGTGAGGATTTAACTCTTTGTAGAATAAGAACAGCGAATGAATGTCGGAAAATTTGATTGTTTTTCCTTCTGTATTTTTTTTATGTGTTAACTAAATAATCATCGGAATATACTTTTGTAAGTAATATGAATATTGATAAACTCACTATCAAATCACAGGAAGCGCTTGCCAATGCCAGGCAATTAGCTATGGACAATCATCAGCCCCAGATTGAAACGGAACATTTATTCTTCTCTCTGTTGGAAGATCCGGAAGGGCTTGTTCGCATTATTATTAAGAAGCTTGGAGCGCCTGTAGACGTCATGCGGGATCGAATTAGCTCTATGATCGATCATTTGCCCAAAACGGCAGGTGAATTGGATGGCCGAGTCTATTTTTCACCGCGTGTCAGCAAAATTTACAGTGAATCTGTGAAAGAAGCTGAAAAACTCAAAGATGACTTTGTGTCTGCTGAACACTTCCTTATTGCTATTTCAGAGGAAAATTCTGAGTTGGGCAAAATGCTTAAAGCATTTGGGCTTTGGCGTGAGACGATTTACCGAGCGTTGAGAGACGTACGCGGATCGCAGAGGGTCATTGATCCAAATCCGGAAGCAAAATATATGGCCCTCCAAAAATATGGAAGAAATCTTAATGACTTGGCACGGCAAAACAAATTAGATCCCGTAATCGGGCGTGATGATGAAATTCGTCGTGTTCTGCAAGTGCTGTCACGAAGAACAAAGAACAATCCGGTTCTAATCGGTGAACCCGGCGTCGGAAAAACCGCAATTGCCGAGGGTCTTGCCCATCGCATCATTGACGGGGATGTCCCAGACAATCTCAAAACTAAGACAATAATCGCCTTAGACATCAGCTCGTTAATCGCCGGCGCAAAATTTCGAGGTGAGTTTGAAGAACGATTAAAAGCTGTATTACGGGAAGTCACTGACTCAAACGGAGAATTGATCATTTTCATAGATGAATTGCACACTTTGGTTGGAGCGGGAGCGGCGGAAGGTGCCGTGGATGCAGCAAATATGTTGAAACCAGCCTTGGCACGAGGTGAACTTCGCGCAATAGGCGCAACAACCCTTGATGAATATCGAAAATATATCGAGAAAGACGCCGCACTGGAACGGCGTTTTCAGCCGGTTTTTGTAGAAGAGCCTTCCGTGGAAGATACTATTTCGATTCTGCGCGGTTTAAAAGATAAGTATGAACTTCATCACGGCGTTCGCATCCAGGATAGCGCCATTGTAGCCGCTGTCATGTTATCAGACCGATACATAAGTGACCGGTTTATGCCTGACAAAGCGATTGATCTCATCGACGAAGCGGCTTCAAAACTGCATATTGAAATAAATTCAATGCCGGAAGAGTTGGATGAGGCTGAAAGAAAGATTAAACAACTGGAGATCGAACAACTCGCTCTTAAGAAAGAAACCGACGGCGCTTCCCTCGTCCGCAGTCAAGAAGTGGCGAAAGAAATTGCTGAACTTAAAGAACTCAAAAACACCTTACGCGCTCACTGGCAAGCCGAGAAAAAGCGAATCGACACGATTAGGAACTTAAAACGTCAAATCGAAGATACAAAGGCGCTTATTGAGAAATCGGAACGCGATGGGAATCTGAATAAGGCCGCGGAGCTAAAATATGGCACATTGACGGACCTTAATAAACAGCTAAGTCATGAACAAGGCGAACTGGTTCAAGTTCAGAAAGACCGCAAGATGCTTAAAGAAGAGGTTGGAGAAGATGACATTGCCGAAATAGTTGCAAAATGGACTGGAATACCAATTTCACGGATGGTTGAAAGCGAACGTGAAAAGGTTTTGAAAATTGACGAACGGCTGAAACAACGCGTGATCGGTCAAGATGAAGCTATAGAGTCCGTATCGGATGCTATAAGGCGTTCGCGCGCAGGATTGGCAGACAGTAAAAGGCCGATCGGATCGTTTATATTTCTTGGCTCAACCGGTGTTGGTAAGACAGAATTAGCCAAAGCATTGGCCGAATTCTTATTCAATGATGAGAATGCACTAATTCGTATCGATATGTCTGAATATATGGAACAGCACTCTGTATCGAGATTGGTCGGTGCACCCCCGGGATATGTAGGTTATGATGAAGGCGGACAGCTTACAGAAGCAGTTCGTCGCCGTCCATATTCAGTCTTGCTTTTTGACGAAATCGAAAAGGCCCACCCGGACGTATTTAACATTCTTCTCCAAGTTCTTGATGACGGAAGACTGACCGATAATAAAGGCCGCACCGTGAACTTCAAGAACACGCTTATCATTATGACGTCAAATCTTGGGGCCAATTATATTATGGAAAACATCCGGGATTCGGTGAAGGCTGACCGTGATATTCAATATGGTGAAATCAAAGAAATGGTATTTCAGATTCTTCAGAAAAAAATGCGACCGGAATTCCTTAATCGAATTGACGAAATTATTACATTCAGAGTGCTGACGGGAGAACATTTAAAGAAAATTGTATCTATTCAGCTCGGCCATGTCGAGGATTTATTGCGTAAGAACAACCTGTTTATTGAATTCTCTGATCGTGCAAAAGCTCATCTAGCTGAAAAGGGTTTCGATCCCATGTTCGGTGCGCGTCCCTTAAAACGCCTCATTCAGCGAGATATCACCAACGCACTATCAATAAAGTTACTGGACGGATCATTTATAAGCGGTGACCGGATTATGGTAGATTACCAGAATGGCAATTGGCAATTTGCCAAGCAGGCCGGACGGGTAAGATCAGTAGCATGACTCCGAACTCTCACATGAAGAGTATATTTAGCATGCTTAGTTTAATCGAAATACCACGGGATAAGTGATCCAGACTTTGACAGCCCTGTTGCCGTTGATGGCGGGTTTAAATTTTATTTGATTGATCGCGGCCACTGCTGCGTCTCTAAAAATATCCTCACCGGCGATTACAACAATTTTCACCACGCTTCCCGTCTCATCGATCAGCGCTTTAACGACCACCTTGCCTTCCAAGCCCGCCTTCTTTGCGAGTTCAGGATAAACGATATTCGGCCGTCCCAGCGGAACGGGATTTTGTTCAACGACCACAAAATCATCGATGCCAGGTTCGTCGTTTCCGGAAATCCCCTGAATTGCACCGCTGATATCGACTCTGATTTCACCTTCAGTATCTCCAAAACTACTGGAGGCAATATCCGTTTTTATTTCTTCCTGAGTTTGAATCGTCAATTCCGGTAATGCCTCCTCGTCCGGAACGATGATGGGCATTCCAATGGCAGGCTTGATCACATCCGGAATTTCTATTTTTACGACCGGCACCGGCGGTGCATCCTGCAATGGCGGGGCATTTTGGAGTTCATTAATATCGGTGAATTTAACGGTGATTATCCTATCCCCTTGCATCGCAATATTGGAAATATAATAAGAAGCAATTCCCGCGATATGAAGCGCAATGCCGATAATCAAACCAACTGTTAAGTTCTTCGGATAGACCTTTTTAAGTACATACGAACCGTAGTTTTCTCTGTCAAATCCATCTATGACATCAATATTATTCATGGTGACTTCTTTAGT
Source organism: bacterium (assembly GCA_016787925.1). GTDB lineage: Bacteria > CLD3 > CLD3 > SB21 > SB21 > SB21. The sequence goes on from JAEUSK010000259.1 coordinate 4,987, forward strand.
TCCGCTAGGTCACGATCGGTAAGCGGCGCAAAGGCAAAACGAGGAGATAATTTGCTTCCGCTTTCAGTTAACTTATTTTTTTCATTCAGTGAGATCATTGCAAGATCCAATTCATCGACAATATTGATCATATGCTCGTATTTGGCTTTCTTGTCAATTTTTATCAGCATGATGAGTTTATATTTCTCCTTAATGGTAACGCCTTTACCGTCCTGAATATTCTTCTCACTTCGTTCAACAAATATTTGGCGTAAATTGTTTAAGTCCGTCTTTTGAGGCGCATTATTTCCTATATTCCAATAAATCGTATTATCATCCGTTACTCGAACCTGCAAAATATTTGATTCTGCAATCTTAACTTGATTGCTTTCTTTATCGTCTTCCGGAATGCTGATTTCCATCGTTTGTGGCAACCGAAAGGCCGTCGTTAACATAAAGAAAGTCAAGAGAAGAAAAGCTACATCCACCATCGGCGTCATATCAAGACGAACGCCGAGCCGCCGTTTTCTTTTTTTCCTTTTACCGTGCGGCCTTGGCTGTGCTGCCCCTATTTCAGACATAATTTGAACTCCGCCTATTTATTATCTTTCCAGATTGGTGATAAAATTTACAGTCGTGATCTTGGTTTTCTGTAATATATCAATGATGTCGCTAACAACATCGTAGTCCGCGTCCTTATCTGCCTTAATGACAACACGCATTGCGCCTTGTGCGCCCCGAATTGCAAGGTTTTCCAACCTCGCTTTATTGATCAAAGAAGCTAGTTCATCTATAGTGATTTCTTTTCCTGCTTTCTGCGCATAGTCCACACCAAAAATCTTGGCGCGGACAACCTGGGCATCCACGTCCATCCATATGCGTTTTTCTTTCGTAATGGACAGCGTGATTACATTGGCCACCGGTAACTTCAATTGTGAATGAGAATCCGGTACCGTGACGGACACTTCTTCGGGCGGGCGGAAGGTCGTTGCAAGCATGAAAAAGGTTAACAACAGAAACGCAACGTCTACCATCGGGGTCATATCAAGATTAACACCAACTCGATGCTTTTTAATTTTTGCCATGCTGCCTCATTAAGGAATTAGTTGTCCGTATTTTTATTAGCCAATATCTCGACTACATTATAGCTCGCTTCGTCAATGAGGTACGTATACGTATCCACTTTATTAACAAAATAATTATATGCGATAATGGCAACGATGGCTGCAAAAAGGCCGCCCGCGGTATTGATCAGAGCCTCCGAAATTCCAAGTGAAAGCTGAACCGCATCGGGAGCGCCCGATTGAGCCAGTGCTTTGAACGCGCGAATCATGCCGATAGTCGTTCCAAGCAGCCCTACCATTGTGGAAATGGATGCAATGGTCGAAATCGCAATTAAATTCCTCTCCAGCAGCGGTACTTCAAGCGAAGAAGCTTCTTCAATGGAACGCTTCATTTCTGCAACACGCTTATCGATTGTCAAACCCAACTTTCCCGTACGAATAAAACTCTCAAGCCCCATTCTAATTATATTTGCGCAAGATCCTTTCTGATGGTCACATACTTCTATGGCGGATTCAACGCTGTTTTCGAGAAGGTTCTTTTGAACTTTTTTCAGAAAGAACGGCAAAGCGTCTCTGCCATTGGCTTTACGTAAGGAAAAAATGCGCTCAAATACAAACGTTATGACCATAATGGACAGGACCATGAGGACAACAACCAAGTATCCGCCTTTATAAATGTAGTTTAATCCGAACGCATCGCCTTCTGCGCCAAATACGAATTCATAAATAATCGCCGAGATCAGAAATGCCGTTGCGATTAATACCGTCATAAAAACGGACTGTTTCATGTAGGTTTCCTCCTTGAATATTGAAAATGTAGTCTCATAATCTCTCCGTGGTGCCTGCGCGCGTATCTCATTTTAATCAGCGCCAAGCTGCTTCAGTATGCGTTTTGAGTTTACGGCGAATTGCCCTTGCGGGTCTAGTTCGACATACTTTCTCAGATATGGAATCGCTGCAAAATTATTCTTCTGCCTGAGGTAACATTGCGCGAGATAATACGGCGCATATTTGTGTTTGTCGTCGAGCCGGATGACCTGTTTGAAATACGCGATGGCCTCGTCATTGTTTTTTAAACGGTAAGATATGCTTGCCAGCCCGAAATATGCCTGAGCATTAACGGGCTCAATTTCGACGACTTTCCGATACGCCGTTTTTGCGGACTCTAAAGAATCCGCATACTCTGCGACCTGCGCAAATATGAGCCAGGAAGATAAAGAAGTAGGCTTTAAATTTATTGAATTACGGATGGATGATAATGCCTTTAACGTATCCTGCCGTGTTTTTGCCGAATAGAACTGGCACAAACCTAAATTCTGCCAAGTCCCGGCAAGGGCAGTATCAGTGGTGTTTGCAGCAATTCGTTTTTCAAACCAGCGTGCCGCCTCTGTAAAATTCCTGCTTCCGTAATACATCAATCCAACTTCCTGAAGCAATACATGGTATAACGAATCCGCAGATGCCGCTTTGCTGAAATACCTGCCTGTATTTAGCGTATCTTTAGCGGCTTTGTACGATAGGCCCAGCCGAACATAATCCATCGCATCCAAAGGATACTGTTTTTTCTCCAATTCTTCATACACCTTAATTGTGTTTTCGTGATCCTGAACCCCAGCATACGACTCAGCCAAAACTTTCATCGCCTCTTCTCGTCCGGCCCCGCTCTCAAGCCGAACAGCCCTCTGAAGCGGTGGAATTGCGTTGGAGTAACTTCTAAGCGCATGAAAGCTTTTTCCGATGTACAAAAATCCGCGCGGATCGTCCGGCTTTATCGCCGCGTATTTCTGCAGATAAAAAATTGCGTTACCATACTGTTGAGGATTTGATTTCCCGCCATTATAATAAATGTACCCGACATTGAGGTTGCCTTCAGCATTATTTGAATCCAGACGCACGACCTCCAAGTACTCCTTCAGCGCATCGTTATATTTACGCTCCTTAAAGTAGGCCTTGCCCAGTTTTAGGTGTACATCAACCGAACTGCTGTTTACTGACGCTGCTTTGGAATAATAGGCAATGGCCGTTTCATTTATATTCTGTTTGGCATACACGTCCCCGAGTAATACAAGCACTCTAAACAGCAAACTAGACGGCAGGTTTTTATACACTTCTAGCTTTGACAGTTCAATACTCGCCTCTTCAAACTGACTTAATCCAGCCAAACATTGTGCAAACCTAAAGCGAAGATCGAAATCTTTGGGTGACTCTTTCAGCAGAAATTCTGCTTCAGCCTTTGCACCTGAAAAATTTTCTTGTCTCAAGTAAATATCAAGTAACAAGCTCCGATTCAACAAAAGGTTTGGTTTTATTGAATAGGCTTTTTTGGTTGAGGCAAGAGCATCTGTAATCCGCTCGCTCTTAAAATAAGCCAAGCCAAGCCAGTAATACACGTCGGCCGACTCAGGATACTCCTTAGAGACGCTTTCCAGGAAACTCAATGCGCCTTCTATATCGCCGTTAGTCAGCCGTTCCCGCGCCGCCTGGATTTGATCATTCTGGGATGTCGCCTCTGAAGTAATTAACAGCAATAATAATAGAGTCGGATTTACAAAGTTAAACAGCATATGCCGCATTCGAACAGACAATCTTTCTCAAACCTATGGATGATTATTGTGATAACATGAGGGTTTGCATGAAACATTCTACGAATAAAAAGCCAGCAAAGTTCTAATTTTTTTCATAAAAATACAAGCGAATTTTCATTCCGGCACTAGCCTAATAGGATTCATCGCCGGTACCAGATTAGATTGGAGAAATAATTGCTGACCTTCATTACCGGTCATATACGCTGTAAACCCTGCTGCAAGTCCGATGTAGTCTTGACGGTGCATTATGTAAATAAAACGCCGCAAGGGGTAATCCCCGCGGTAAACATATCCCGGAATAGGGGCAACTGCCTTTTGATAATCGGTTCCCGCTAAACGCAGCACCTTTAGACTATCGGCCACCTTAGTGAATATTGGATTATTTCCAAGAAACGCCGTGCTAAGGTATCCGATCGCGTCGTGGTGCGACGCGATGAAATTCAAGATCTTGTCAGACGAACTGACTACAGAGTCGCCGGGTATTATTTCAGCAGATGCCGTCATTGGCGCGTCATTCAGAACCTGATGTTTAAGCAGATAATAGTTTCCTGATTTTCGGCCGTCAATAACAAGACGGACTACATCAATACCTGACGGAAAAGAAATGGAATCAAAAACTGAAGCCCATCGAATATTTCTTCCGGTTATAATAGAGCCAATCTGGTCCAGTGTAACTTCCTGAATAGGATTCTTTGCATTAACAATAAATGCAATGCCATCCAAAGCTAATTTCTGCGAATATACCTTAATTTCGTTTCGAATCAGAAAATCAGTTTCAGTTGAATCCAGTTCGCGCGTGGAAATAATACATTCGACATCATGGTTAAGCAAACTACCGATCGCATAATTTGTTGTGCTAAGTTTTAAACTGATACTCGCTTTAGGGTAGTTCTTTTCAAACGCCGCTTCTTGAGCTGCAATCGCAGATGACACCAGCTCATCACACAGGATATCAAGTCTGCCGCTCGTCGGTGAACTGACTTCATCGCGTTTCTGGCACGAGAGGAATACTATTGCGATCACGAAGTACTTTACGATACTGGAATTCATAGGTTATCCTTATTCATTTTCTTGTTTCCCGCCATCGGGCTTCAGATAGAGGCTGTGCACCACTCGATACAGGCCATAACAGATCAACACAAACCCCATCATGGTGTAAAACCTGGGGTCGAGGTTACCGGGCAAAACTTCAAGAAGCATTATGCAAGTACCCAATACGGCATAAAGCCCTCCGACAGCAATGCGGGTATAACGGTTTACTCTTCTCAATTTCATTATAGGCAACCGTCGATTCTATGTGATAATTTGTCTGCACTCATTGGATAATAAAAAATATACCTTATTGAAAACACATTTGCAAAATTTAATGTCTCAAGTTCAAACCCAAACTTGAGTTTGACAATAAAGATTTTAATATCTACATTTTTTTAGTTTGGAACATTTCAGGCAGATGTTTGTGCAGGTATGATAATGCATATCATTATTCTAAAATATGAGGGACCCCTATGACTGAACAGAACTTGAAAAATAACCCCATCAAAAATCTGTTATCAAATATTGAATGGTTTTGGGTTGTTGCCGGGTCGATAGTCGGACTCATACTAATTAGCATGTTAGTTCTCATAAGTTCCGCTAAATTTCATAATGCGGTCATACCCTATTTAATCGGAGGACTAGCTTATATCATTACTGGAATGATATTGGGTCACTATTCTCCGGGGCACACCATAAAAGAGGCTGCATGCGTGGGCCTCGTCATTCCTATGGCAGGCATAGTATTAATCAAGCTTACCGACGCACAGTCCCAACTTACTGAACTCACCGGTTTTCAGGCTGCCCTCCTTATCATCGGAGGAATTTTACTTACTCAGCTTGGGGGCTGGATCGGCGAAGAGATGGAAGGACTAAACAAACCCACGAAATATATCCAGTGGCATTGGATCATCGTCGCGACAGTAGTGGGCTTTATGGTCAATTGTTTTATTCTGTTTTTTATATCTTTGTTCTTCTACAAACTCATTCCTATTACTCTTTTTCTCGCATTGAGCGTCGCTGCATCCGGTTTAATTGCGGGCTACAAATCGCCGGGAAACACCGAATTAGAGTGCGGAATTGCAGGCGCGGTCACGGTGTTGCTCAATTATTTATTTTTGAGGTTTGGTTTAGATATTGTAATTCCGTTATGGGTAATATTAATTGCGCTTATCGGCGGCGCAATTTTTGGATTGTTCGGCGGATGGGTTGGCGAAAGAATTCAGCAGAAAGAAGAGTTGAAACGGAAAGAACTGGAAGGCTGAGGCCGTTAACCATCGCGCCTTAGGTGTATAAGAGCATGCTAATCTTTGCCGGGTTCTAATAGTGACATGCGCTGCCTCTGAATGTCAAAGAAAACGATTCCTGCCGCGACCGATGCATTGAGCGACTCAATATTTCCGAAGATTGGAATCTTTATCAAAAAATCGCATCCTTCTTCTGTCAATCGCCTCATCCCGTTTCCTTCGCTGCCAATGACTACGGCAATATGGTCGTCAGCATCCAATTCATAATAATTCTTTTTGGCGTTCAGTGACGTCCCATGTATCCATACGCCTTTGGCTTTTAGTTCCTTCATTGCGCGTGATAAATTAGTTACTTGCACAATCGGGATATGAGAAGCGGCACCGGCAGAAGTTTTCATCACAGTGGCATTTACTTCAGCTGAGTTATGTTTGGGAATGATAACGCCGTGAAAACCTGCGCATTCAGCGCTTCGGATGATGGCGCCCAAATTATGAGGATCTACTATTTCATCGAGGATTGCAATAAGAGCTTTTTCATTTCTTTGTTCAGCCTTTTCAAAAATATCTTCGACCGCTGCATAGGCAAATTCCATGTTCTTAAGCTTGGCCAGAACACCTTGATGGTTTTGGCGTGATGCCAGATTATCTATAACGTTCTGCGCTACTTCTTTTGTTTTTATAGAAAACAGTTCCGCTTCATTTTTGATGTCAGACAGTCCTACTGCATTTTTCTGCAGAAACAGTTCCTCGATTGCCGCATTGCTTCGGATGGCTTCCATAACAGCCCTTCTGCCGAATATGATGTTTTTTTCGTTCAATGCAGTTCCTTTTTGTCTGTTCGCCTTATGGCATTATAGATTTTGTAGAAAACCGTACGCAAAAAGGCAACAATTCCGAAATCTTTTTCCGAAGCCGTTTGATATATTAGTATGACGCCAACGGATCCCAATAGGATATTCATAAACCACATTGCAACAAACGGATTCAGTAATTGTCGGTCTGCAAAATTCTCACCAAGAATTAAGCAAAAGTAATACGCGATAAAGAAAAAGAGACTGATCCCGCCGGCAATTCCCAGGTTCCCTTTTCTCGCCATTACGCCTAACGGAGCGCCCAGCATGACGAAGACGATGCATGCGACGGGTATTGAATATTTCTTATTGACTTCCACCATCAGTTGATCCATCAGACGCTGATAATTATTCGTAGAATTCAACGCGCTTGCGACTTGTTGTACCGTAAACGCCGCTTTCGTGGCGGCGGTATCGGGGAGTTGAATGCCGGCGCCGATTCTTCTTATTGAATCTTCAAAACCCATGTCCCGTTTCAGGACTACACTCGGTTTTCGGATACTGTCAGAAAGATGCTTAACAAGCGTTAATACACGGGTATGAGCAGAGTCGCGAAAACGGGTTTGGAACTTGTTCTCGGTCGTATCTTCTGCTAAATTCAGACTGGTAAACACGGCGTTAATATCATCGAGAAAAGAATAATCCAAGAAGAAACGGTGAAAATAATGTTTGCCTTTTTCATCAAGTTGCGCTATTACTTCGGGATCTTTCTCAACTGCTTTGACCACTTTGTCGAGATGTTTATCTCTTTCGTTTTTATAACGCTGCACATCCTCCATTAATTGAGATATATTTTTTTCACGTTCATTATGAAAACTCTCATCGCTCTTTTTTAATGTAAGATTTTCAACTTTGACCGTCACCCTGTATTTTGTAAAACTTATTCTCTGGTAATTATCCGGTTTTCGCGGATTCATATCATGGATCTCGCCGTTCTCCAAAGTGATGATCATGTCTTCATTTTCTTCTTCGATTTCAATTTGTCCCTTTTCGGCAGTGATCGTTCTCGCGGCATCTCGCTGAGTCTTATCGAATATAGTAATCCCATAAATCGAAGAGCCCAATTCATCTTTGTTTTCAACGATCATGGTAAAATTCTCAACGCCATCAAGATAGACTCCCGGCTCGATGGTCATAGTAGGCCGCTTTGTTTGAATGTTTTTTTTCAACACGCGCGCGTGGTGATTTGCAACAGGTAAAATTTCATCATTAAACACAAACAATCCGTAGGTGATAATGCCTGACAGAATTACCACAGGAATGATCAATTTATAAAAATTGATCCCTCCCGCTTTCATTGCTGTTATTTCATTGTCGGACGACAGACGGCCAAATGCCATAATGGTCGCGACCAGTATAGACATGGGCACTACAAGCACGATGATACCGGCCAGGTTATAAGCAATAAATTCAAATATGACCGGTATGCTGATCCCTTTGCCAATGATATACTTCATCGCCTGCAGCACAAAATTGAGAACCAACATGGTCATAATGAGGGACAATGCAAAAAAGAAAGGGCCGATATGTTCTCGAATGATATACCGGGCAAGAATAAACATGGGGTGAGTCTTGGGCTATGATTTCATGAGATTAATTTGATCACGAATTTTGGCGGCGAGTTCATAGTTTTCAGATTCGATCGCTTTTTGAAGTTCTTTCTCTAGTTTTTCAACGCTATTTTGGATGATTGGCGGTGCAGTATCCGGAATGCCGTCGGAATGTTTTAACGATTTATTATACGCGCCGGTTTGCAGGTCAACTTCCAATCCGGCGACGCTCATGACGTCTTCATTTACAAAAATGGGAGCGCCAACGCGTATAGCAATAGCTATCGCATCCGACGGCCTGGAATCGATCACCTGCTCGCCTACGCTATTGCTGCTAATGTAGATAGTCGCAAAAAACGTGTTCTTGTTCAATTCGGTTATCACCACTTTTCGCACTTCGGCATCCAATACTTCGAGAAATTGAACAGCTAAATCGTGGGTAAAAGGTCTGAAGGGCTTAATACCCTGGAGTTCTAATGCTATGGCATGAGCTTCAGGCGCGCCGATGACAACCGGCAAAATACGGCCTTTATCGTGATTGGTCTCAATCAACTGAAGTATATATCCGTTGCTCTGTTCGTCTTCGATGATCCATTTTATTTCAACGGGTACATCCATACATTCCACACCTCGTTTGTAAGAAGTAATCTGACTCTTGTAATAAATTAGCAAACAACCGTCTTAAAATCAATCCATTTGCTTCAAAGAATTACGATTGTGGCGGTTCAGTCTGTTTGCTCTTTGGAACAAATATCTTTGGCTTTTTCACCGGAGCAGCCTCTGCAGCCGCTTCCTCTGCCTTTGCTTCCGCTGGTGGGCCGGCCTTTGGGACAAAACTCTTAGGAGCTTTCGCCGCCTCTTTGGGAGTCTCAGCAGGTTCAGCCGGTTTTAATTCCCAATAATACGCATTTCCATTGACACTCCAGCCAAAGCTTATCTCTACATCTGAATTGGACAAATTGCCGTGCGAATCTATGCTTGGCAACACCTTCCATTGCCCATGTCGCCAATGAGTAAAAATGCGTGTCCCGAGTTCAGAACCGCTGCTCGGTTCATCAATAAAACGAAACCTCGCCATACATGCCTTACCTTGTCGCGTAAGTTCGCCAAAAAACCAATGACGATCATAAAAAGGCTCCCTTATCTTTCCGTCCGAATCCGCTATATTAAGAAAACCCTCACCGCCTTCAAAACGGAATTTGAGTAACTGAACTCCACTTCCGGACACGTTAGATTCAGTAACTTCATGAAACTCAATCCAGGACCCTAAACCGTTGGTCGCAGGATTAAAAAAAGTAAATCGTTTTGGCTTCTCATTTGTAGACAATATTCGTGTATTCCACAATTCAATAGACATTTTCAGGCTCCTTCAAAAAAATATAATTCGGGAATCTCATCAATTATTCCAAAAAAATAACAATAACTGTAAAATTCTTTCAACCCGTTTATTTCATCCTCACCAAGCTTAAACTGTATATTATCTGTCAAATAATCAACATAAAATTCCTGGGCACGTCGGTTGGAATTCTGACTCACATATTCGCCGGCAATGTCGGCGATATTATCGACTCCTGAATTACGCGCCTCTATAAGACCCTTAACGTCATTATGTGTCAGCACACCCTGAGTGCCTGCCCAGAAAGAATATACAAACGGCAAACCATCCGTTAAATCGTTCCATTCTTCGCCCAGGTCGAGTCTATTATCCATCACACCGCTCTGCTCCAGCGCCATATCTCCGATCACGAGTGCGGCATCCGCTTCTTTCAGCATATGAGACAAGTCGGGGTTCATAGGCACGAGCACAGGTTCGATATCGTATTTTTCTTTTAAAATGATTTCTAACAAGGCAACGGAAGTGCGGCTGCTTGAGTCTACGGCAATGCGCTTCATGTCCGACAAATTTTTATTAAAAAACAACTCCACACTGTTCACTTCGTCATGTGAAACAACGGCAATGTCAGGTACTATGTTTAGAGAGCGTGTTCGACGAATTCGGGAGTACTCGATTGAAGGGATAAGGGCTAGATCAGCTTCCTGGTGAAGCAGTTTCTTTGAACAGATCGATGGTATGTCATAACTTAAATCAAAACGGTGGGAAACTCGATTTTTCTCAAGTCCATATACTATAGGTTTTGTATTTAAATATTGAACAGCAGATACCCTTAGTTTTCCCTTAGTTTCCGGCATACTGCTTTCTAATGCTCTTCGTCATTTTCCTCAGCATCGTCTTCACGGCCGCCGACATCGGCATCATCTGAAAGTTCCATTTCAGGTAAATCAATATCTTTACATATATCCAATGCCTGTTGAAGTTTCTCCAGCGGAACTAGAATCTTGATTTCTGAAAGGTCACCGACCCAGACGACATTAGTGTGGTCTTTCTGTGAAAGGATGGTATTCTCTACTCCCAGCGACTCGAGTTGGCCGCTGATAAGTTTTGCCTGATGTTCGTAATTGACTGTCTTAACGACAGCCCACCCTTCAATGACTTCGCTCATGCCGAATCGCTTTTAAAATGTTATTTCGAACCCAACGTCTTTAACCAGTACTCGGCAATTTCACGCCATTTACGGCTCGTCTTAGAACTTTGGTAATATTTAACCGCTTCCGCTGTGTTGCCGAATTTTCTGTACGCATCGCCAACTTCAAAATTCAATGCTGCGGTTGTCTCGGCATCGTTAGATGCTTCCAGGCCCTTTAAACCATGATTAATTGCTAACTGGTAGTCGCCGGTAACATTATAACAACTCGTTAATTCTAAATGCGCCTTAGGATTGTTTGGATTACTGGCAACCGCACTCTGTAAGACTGCAATGGATTCTTTTAGCTGGCCTAACCCGTCTTTTAGTACTTTACCTTTTAAATATAACATCCCGTCATCCGTCGGATCATCTTTCAAATAGAGATCGATAGTTTCAACGGCTTTCTTATACTCTTTTGTATCAATGTACAAATTTGCCTTATAACTAATGGCCTGGGTTACCGTTTCCTTTTCGCCATTAGGCATTTTGATAGCGATGTCATAATTTCTGATTGCGCTTTGAAAATCCCCTAAACGTTTGTAGGATAACCCGAGGTTGGTATACGCTTTCTGATACTCGGGATCCAGCTTAACTGCTTGCTGAAATTCGCGAACGGCCGCCGCATAATCGCCCTGCTTATAATACTCGTTTCCCGCTTTAAAGCGCGCTTTTGCGCCTTTCTGCGAATTGACGGAACTGAGTTTTTCCTGGTTCTGTTTTTCGATCATTTCCTTCTGCTTTTTCCAGGCTTCCAGCTTTCTTTGATACTCCTCTTCCTCGCTTGCTTTTTCCTGTGCACTGACAGCATAAGCCATTGAGAAAAGGACTACGACTAAAAAAGGCATCCATACTCTTTTCATTAAAAATAACCTCCTTAAGGTAACAAATTAAGGTGATGATCTAAAACAATGCTTATCAAAAAAATAGTAATTACCGGATTCAGAAATGATAGTTCAGCAGAAATTCAATAGTGCCGAAGGCGGGATTTGAACCCGCACGCCATAGGCGCCACCCCCTCAAGATGGTGCGTCTGCCAATTTCGCCACTTCGGCATACTTATCAATTCAAATCTATCTAAATTTAAACTGAAATTCAACAAAAATTAATCGCAGAGATTAATTTTGTGGCGTGGGAAGCGCCGGCGCTTGCTGCCCGCCTTGCTCCAATTCCCTTTCAATAATCCCCTGGTCGCTTCCCGATTCGCGCAAGACTCCAATATTCAAAGTTATGCTCAGAACAGCAAAGAGAATGGCCAAAATGATAGTGGCTTTGGTCAACGTGTCTGCCGCCTGACGGCCGCTAAGAAAAGCGGTCGAACTGCCGCCGAATGTCCCCGCCAAACCGCCGCCTTTGCTTGACTGCATCAAAATAGAAATCACCAGCAAGACGCTTACAATAATGTGAATTACGACCAAAAATACAAACATTAGTTTCTCCTGTTTTATTTATATATTAAATTAGTTTTTCTGCTGTTCTTACAATCGAAGCAAATTGATCCGCATCTAAGCTGGCGCCGCCAACTAGCGCGCCGTCGATATGTTTACACGACAACAGGTCGTTCGCATTTTCCGGCTTTACGCTGCCGCCGTATTGAATGATCATCTTCTCTGAAAATTTTTTTCCATACAAATTAGCGGCCAAATCCCTTATAAACCGGTGAACTTCATTCGCCTGCTCCGGCGTGGCGTTCTTCCCCGTACCAATTGCCCATACCGGCTCATACGCAATAATAATTTTTTCCGCATCAGCTGAAACAATATTCTTCATTGCCCCTATATATTGCCGTTTTACAACGTCCTCCGTCCGGTTACTTTCTCTTTCTGAGAGGGTTTCGCCTAAACACACGACCGGTTTCAGTTTTTCATTAAGCGCGAATCCTATTTTTTGATTAACAGAGTCGTCAGACTCCTGAAAATATTGCCGTCTTTCCGAATGGCCTATAATAACATACGCACAGCCGCTCTCGGCCACCATTTCCGCAGATACTTCCCCGGTAAACGCTCCGGATTTCTGCAGGTACATATTCTGAGCGCCTAAGCCGATGCGTGTATCCTTGATGATCTCTCGCACTGCCTCAATACTTACAAACGGCGGACAGACAGCTACTTCGGCCTTACGAATATCGGTCAGTTTCAGCTTGAGCGATTTAGCTAATTGACGGGCTGCCTGCGGCCCCTTGAACATTTTCCAGTTTCCGATTATTACTTTCCGCCGCATTCTTCTCCTAACAATTTGTTAATGCTTCAAGCCCCGGTAATTTTTTCCCTTCAAGATATTCCAGCGAAGCACCTCCTCCGGTTGAAACGTGAGTCACTTTATCCTCAAAACCCATTTCCGTCACAGCTGCCGCCGAGTCGCCGCCGCCAACGATCGTCGTACATCCTTTCTTCGTTGCCTCCGCTAATATTTCCGCAACGGCGCGAGTACCTGCAGCAAAGTTCGGCATTTCAAATACGCCCATCGGCCCATTCCAAACGACCATTCCGGCGCTTAGGATCTCTTCCCGGTAAGTTTCAACAGTTGCCGCGCCAATGTCCAATCCCATCCAGCCTTCAGGTATCGCATTTATCGGAACGGTTCTAAATTCCGTTTCATTCTTGAATTCCTTGGCAACAACACAATCGGACGGAAATAGAATCCGGGCTTCACTTGATTTCGCCCTCTCAATAATATCCCTTGCCATGTCCGCTTTGTCCGCTTCAAAGAGAGACGCGCCAATTTCATAACCCATAACTTTTGCAAACGTAAATGACATACCGCCGCCTACCAGCACGGTATCAACTTTCTTCATGAGGTTTTCGATCACATCGATCTTCCCTGAGATTTTTGCTCCGCCGATTATTGCTACAAAAGGACGTTTAGGGTTTTGGACGGCGCTTCCAAGATACTCAATTTCTTTTTCCATCAGATAGCCGGCGGCATTCTGCCTAAAGTGTTTTGTGATGCCGGCAGTTGACGCATGCGCGCGATGCGCGGTGCCGAAAGCATCGTTGACGTACACGTCGCCAAGTTTTGACAGTTTTTGGCAAAATACATCGTCATTAGCTTCCTCTTCATTATAATAACGGAGATTCTCCAATAGCATTGCCTCGCCGGGCTTCAGAGCGGTTGTTTGTTTTTCGACAACCTCTCCTACACAATCCTCTGCCATCACGACGGGTATTCCGAGCAATTCTGAAAGACGAACGCCAACGGGCTTTAACGACATCGAAGGGTTTTTCTTTCCTTTTGGACGACCGAGATGACTCATGATTACTGGTTTGCCGCCTGCCGTGATAATCTTCTGTATCGTCGGCAAGGATTCTCGAATTCGAGTGTCATCAGTTATAGTACCTTTGTCGTCTAATGGAACATTGAAGTCAACCCGGAGTAAGACGCGTTTCCCATTTACATCAATTTTATCTATGGTCAGTTTATTCATAATGTCACCGTATTACTTAGCGATTTTTAGAAGTAGATCCACGACACGCAGCGAGTATCCCCATTCATTGTCGTACCACGATACTATCTTAAAAAATCGTTTCTCACCCTTTAGATTATTCTGAACAGTAGCGAGCGAATCATAAATTGAAGAGCGTTCATCATGTATGAAATCGGTTGAAACCACTTCTTCATTGCAGTAACCTAAAATACCTTTTAGATACGACTCGGAAGCTTTCTTCATCAGTCCGTCGATTTCTTCAATAGACGTGTCACGCATTGCGCGAAACGTGAGGTCAACTACTGATACATTGGGTGTAGGAACTCTGAAGGACATGCCGGTCAACTTGCCCTTAACTGCTGTAATGACTTCTCCGGCGGCTTTCGCTGCGCCGGTAGATGACGGTATGATATTAATTGCGGCTGCTCTTCCGCCACGCCAATCCTTTTTTGAGGGTCCGTCTACGGTTTTCTGGGTTGCAGTATAGGAGTGAATCGTGGTCATTAGACCGGTTTCAATTCCGATACCTTCCTTTATAAGGACATGTACAACCGGAACAAGGCAGTTTGTTGTACACGAGGCGTTGGAAACGATATGATGTTTTGCTGAATCGTATTCCTGATCATTTACTCCCATCACAATAGTTTTGACATCGCCTTTGCCCGGCGCTGATAACAGAACTTTTTTCGCCCCCGCGGTCAAGTGGCCTTTTGCTTTTTCCGAATCGGTAAATAGTCCGGTTGATTCAATCACATAATCTACGCCGAGTTCCTTCCATGGCAACTGTGCGGGATCTTTCGTCGCCATAATACACTTTACTTTGTGTCCATTGACCACGATGACATCATCGGTTTCTGAATCGGGTTTGCTTTTTTCTGTTGCGAGTTTCCCTGTAAATTTGCCGTGAACGGAGTCGTATTTCAATTGATATGCAAAGTACTTGGCGTCCGTGCTTACATCCACTACAGCAACTATGTCAATTTCTTTGCCCAATAGCCCTTTATCCACAATTGCATTAAATACGAGCCGTCCGATTCTGCCGAATCCGTTTATTCCAACTTTTATCGCCATAGGTTCTCCCGAAAGTTTGATAAATAAATAACATTCTACAAGAGGCGTGCAAATCTACCGTAAAAATAAAAAAAAGTCAAATTAATTCTTAGTTCACAATAGGTTATATTGTTACTATTTTGTGGTCATGGTAAATACACCGTCCCAGTTTTCCGGCGGCGGATTCTTCTTGAACTCCTCGCATCGTTCAATATACACCTGCGAAGTCTCATCATCGGGAACGCTGTTCAGCGCAGACTTGAAATAAACGATCGCTTCGTCCCAGCGCTGCTGCCGGTAGGCGGCAATGCCTTGGTTGTAATTTTCCAATGATTTCTTCTTTGTTGCCGTGATACCAACGGATGTTCGCGCGATGACTTCAAAAACCTTTACGCCTTTCTCTTTTCCCTTCACGCGAATAAGATCCAATTCCCGCGTGATAATATCGTCTTTTACCAATTCCTGCGTCCATTCGCTGATCATGATATAGGAGCCGTATTCTTTATTAGCACCCTCGAGCCGAGAAGCTAGATTTACATTGTCGCCCATAACGGTGTAATCAAATACGCTTTCGGAGCCCATGTTCCCCAAAACTACCTGTCCGCTATTGATACCGGCGCGGGCTCTTAATTCCGGCCGTCCTTCTTTCTTCCATTTCACGCGCATTTCGACGAGTTTCTCCTGCATCTCAATAGCGGCATAACACGCCTTTTGTGCGTGGAGATCATCCTGCAAAGGCGCGCCGAATTCCGCCATGATCGCATCCCCTTCGTATTTATCAATAATTCCGTCGTATTTCATTATGATGTCCGTCATAGCCGTTAAATATTCATTCAGCAAGTGAACAAGTTCTGTAGGTGTTAATTTTTCACTGATCGTGGTGAATCCGGCCACGTCGGAAAACAAGATGCTTAAGAACCGAACTTCTCCGCCCAGCTTTAAAAGGCCGGGATTATCGATCAACTGAGACACGACTTTTTCCGGCAGGTAACGGCCAAACGCATTACGAATTGTAGCCTTTTCTTTTCTTTCACCGAGGTATTGAAACAAGACATTACCGACATAAGTAAAACCAATGGCTAGCATTGGCGTGACCATTTGCATATGCAGGTGATGAAATGCAAACAAATAAAATGCCGCAGCGGTCACGGCAAGCATGATTAGTAAAAATACGGGAAATGCCAATAGCGGTTTCTGTAATTTGGATACGAGAAGGAAAACCATAAACGAAGCCAAGGTAACTATAAGAACCCGTATCCAATCAGGCAGGGCCGTGATGTAATCATCCGTTAGAATCGTATTAATTGCATTTGCGTGGATCTCAACTCCGGGCATAAGAGTTTCGAGCTTCTGGCCTTCGGCGTTTCGCGTTTCACTTATCGGAACAGGGAAAACGTCGTGAAGTTCTTCCATCGTCGCACCCAGAAGAACGATCTTATCCTTAAAAAATCCTTGCTGCAACAGACCGATAGGTTCGCCGTTTTCATCCATAAGCCCGTCAAAAGAATCGAGGTCATATTCAGGTTTAAGATCAAACTGCTCATCGTCTACCGTATTATCAAAAGACTTGTACGGAAAAGTACGCAAAGGACCCTGGAAATTTATAAGGAAAGAATACTGCTTATATTTCTTAATGATCTTATCGCCGAACTTGAAATAATTCTCCGCATTTTCTATTTCTGTTGAATCCGGAATATCATAGTATTTCTTCAGCACTTCGATGGCAAAAGAATAATACTTTTGAGCATATTCATCTGATCCGATTTGATCTTCCATGAGGTACTGGCGCCAAAAACCGTCAATGTCGTTCGTGACGCCTACGAAACCCCATTTACCGCCCTTGTTAATAAATTTTTCTAATGGCGTCACTACCATTTCGCTCTGGCCTTGACCTCCGCCAACATCGGCTTTGACAACTTTACCTGCCAAAACAACATTTTGGCACTCTGCAATTGCCTGAGCCAAATCGTCGTCCTTTTCCGTGCCATTATAATCCGGCGCATCAAAAACAACGTCTATGCCAACAACCTTTGCACCGGCCCTCTTCATGTTCCGAATGAAATGGGCGTAGTAGGACCGCGGCCATGGATAACGTTCCTGAACAGAATTTCCGGACTGATCGTCAATTGCAATTATTACGATCGGCGTATCATCCGATGTGATCTTCTTTTCGTTATCAACATACTGATAACGAAAACCAAAACGGGCGTCTAACGTCTTCAATTCAATACTCTCTATGGCTTTCACATTTACAAGAAAGCTGCCGAACCAGACTGCCAATAAAGTGATAAAAACGCCGGACAGTGTCTTATTCTTGAATCCTGAAAAATAAATGCCAAGCAGCATGGCAAATATCGACAGCGCCGTCAGGCCGATATTCAATAAATAAAACAAAACAAGAGAGCCGCTCATATCCGGAAGTAATTTTAAAAGCAGATTCGGAACAAAAACAAGTAATGAAAAAATGAGGCAGACAAATGCCCATTTATTTTCCATCAGGTTTTTAAAAAAAGTTCCGTTAGCCATAATAACCTCATGGGTTTGATGGTGAGTAAATAGATGTGAGTTATTTGATCGGAATAAAAAAACAAGACCTAACCCGAGAGGATCGGATTAGGCCTTGTTATTTTTCGCGCTATTACATATTAAAAGACAAAATCGTAGCGGGCAGAAAACAGGCTGTTGATCTCCGACTTTGTCCCGATAACATTTCCGCCGTTGTCGAACTCAGGAATTTTGATACCCGAAGTCAGATTAAAATTCAACGTGAGAGTATGGTTCTTATAAAAATTGAATCTCTGCCCGAGGTTAATGCTGGTCAGGCTCAAGTCACTTGAATTTGGAATCGACACGCCCGTGTAACTCAAACCTCCGTACACATTGAGAATTAACTTGTCGGTGTTTAGCAATTGATAATCACCAGATGCTCCAAATCCTGTTGCGGACGATTTGTCCTTTTGAACTTCACCTGCATTAGAACCTGAAGTGGCAATGCTTCGCGTATTACCTGACGACGAAGAGAAGTTAACGGTTGTGCGCAGCGGAATCTTCCACTCGGTTGTTATTCCAAGGCTTACGCTATTGTTATCCGCCTTCTGAAAAGGAATATAGGTAAAAGTATCCAACACGGAGTTGACGGTGGTTTCCACGATATAACCTTTTGTCTTGTCATCTTTGATGCTTGAACTGTAATTGACCGTCGCGTTGTGACGCAAGTCCATCGCTGAGAAGCCATACGAAGTGCCGACGGAAATAATATTGGTTACGCTATTTTCAGGCAAGCCGTTTATATCCGTTCCATATTTCCAATTGTTGTCGCGATTCATGGTCGTGTAACCGAAACTCAAACTCGGCATTTTTGGAAGGAAAAGTGAAACATTGGTTCCGATCGTTTGCGTTTCGAGTGTATTGTCATTTGATTTAGACAAATTATTTTTTGACGTCGCATAATTTACCGTCACGAATATACGGTTCTGCCAAAAACGATGCCGGTCAGAAATTTCAAATGTTTCAATATCACGTTGAATAGACGATCCAAAGGATTGAAAGTATCCTCCATTGCTGCGATAACGCGCGCTTAGGTTATTGTCAAAGGCGTTTAATGAACCGCCGAACGTATACGCGAAATTATTCTTGTCCGTAATAAAGTCCGCGCCGGTCGGAATCGGGGTTAAGTTCGTATTGATCGTCATAAAATTATCAGCAAGATCAATATAGTCCTGGACTTTTTTGACCTCTGTTTGCTTAATTAGGTTTGCATCTGCCAAAGTCTGCGCATCGACCGTGCCGCCCGTTATATTGGTATTGGTTAACCCTGTGGCTACGCTTGCATCGAAATTAAACCGTTTACTGAATAAACTCGTTTTAAAATCAGCGCCTAATACAACATTTTCCTGCGGCGCAACGCCGTTGAAACCGGTAGAAATGAGAGTTTGGCTGTATAGTGATGATTCTTTGTCTCCGGTATGAACATAACTAAGGCCGAATTGGAATGCTTGCGGACCCACGCTGAATCTTCCGGCGGTCATTTCGCGTTTGAAAGTTCCCCCAAACGCCTTATCATCCGCCGGATCGTCAGGATCAAAATTCAAATAGGATATGATAGCGGCTGTTCTTGCATCATCGGTGGTATTATTGGCATACAGCGCCTCAAGATCATTAATGGTAGCTTTATCCTGTTTGGAAAGAACTTTTCGGTTAACATCTCCTCTAACAAACTCGAAATTAAAAATCCCGAGATAAAGTCCGGCGCTCAATCCGCGTACCCTTGTCCCATATAACGTAACGGGACTGAATGTCGGATATGAATCCCCGTAATTTACTATTGCAATATTGTCCACATTAGCCGTAATGAGATAGCGGCTCAGGGGCTGGTTTTTCGTCGGATCATCCTCAGAATCCCAATCAAAGGTTGCAGCGACTTGAAAAAATTTCTTCTCGTACGAAATATCCGCTCCGACACGCTCGTACGTCGTTTTTTGGCCTAAATTATTCTGCGCTTTATGTTCGCTTCTGAAATTAGCGCGGAATTTTCCATCGTCAAAATTTGCATCGCCAGAAGGTTGTAACTGGCCTGCAGTAGCCGCAGTAAAACCTTTTCCTGCCAGAATATCTTCGCCGCCTTCCAATGCAATGTCAAATGTGAACTCGGTCAAAATGACCTTATCGCCATTAGGAAGCGTGTACCATAACCTCGCAGCGTGCGGGCCCGGCTCAAGATTTTTCCCGGCATAAGTTACCAGCTCATTTGTTATATCGGATTTTTTGGTCACATCGTTTCCGCCGTCCAACGTCAGTTTTAAATTAACTACGTTTATGGTATCGTCAGAAAACAGAGAAATAGCAATGAGGAAATCTTTTTTGTTAACGGTGCTTCCCGGATCGGGAGATAATACGATGGTCTCAATTCCTGCTTCCTGTACAGCCGCTTTTTCTGATACGATCAATTGTAACGGCAGCATTTCAGGGTTATTTTCCGGATAACTGAGGTTTTGCCCATCGGAGGCTTCAGCTACAATATAATATTCCAGGATAGTCCCTTTTTTGAGCCCTTGTTTTTTCAAAAATGCTCCATATTTACCGTTCATTTTCATTATCATCGGGACTTCGGTGAATGCCGGATCGGCCGGGAAACGATAATAAACCGATGCGCGCTCAATTCCGGTTGTAAAACCCGCTTCAATATAGATCGGTTGACCCTCGGCGACGTGTTTTTCAGGGTTATAAATGATGCGTCCCCCATTGACACCTGCTTCCACGCGTGCAAAATTCATTAATCCAAGTAATAGTGTTACCGACAATAAGTTACCGAACACACCCCGTACGTTCTGAACATTTGAATTCAAAAACATAAGTTTCCTCCTATTTTTGGAAAGGTATGAAAGAATAAATGCAGTAAATGATCTATGTAGAATTGCTAATTAATAATCACGAAGATATATAGAGAACGCTAATTGGTTGTGTAAATATACCCCAATAGCTGTGGAATGTCAAGCCCATTAAAGACTATATTTTTGAATCACTTAATGGCATTTTTGATTTTCAATTTAATTTCTTCTGGCTCAGGAAACCGCCCGAGTTCTTTCTTGGAAAAAACAAGTTTATCGTCTACTGAAACCTCAAATACCCCCCCCGTAGATTTTATTAAATCGACTTCGACTCCAAATATCCGTTTTAGTTCATCCGCCAGACCGGCGGCTCTCGGCAAATAATTTCAAACCACGCAGTATTCAATGATAATTTTCATTGTTATCCCTTAACTTAACAAGTCATTATTCAAGTAAATTAGTAAAAAAAGATAAACAAAGCCCATGGCCGAATCAACTGTTTTTTCAAACGCTAATTACTTGTCCCCCACAATACAAACGGCGCCCAGTAGGCCGGATCATTCCAAACTTCACTCTTGATCATGGTGATTTTAGCTTGCTGCAACGCTTTGGAATTCGACGCTCTTTGCACTACTTTCTTTTCATAAAACGTTCTCATAAACTCCGCCGTGCTTTCATCGTACACATTCCACATGGAAGCAACAACGGCACGAGCTCCGGCGATCATAAACGCGCGCGTCAATCCCAACATGCCTTCGCCTTGTAACAGTTGCCCCACAGAGGTTTCGCACGCTGACAAAACGACCAATTTTCCATCCAGCGGCATTTGCTGAATTTCACGTGCCGTCAAAAGTCCGTCGTCCGCATCACCTGGCTTCGACAGAACTATTGCTGACAACTCAGGTTTTTCAGTGTTATTGATCCCGTGCGCCGCAAAATGAATAATAGATGAAGTTGCCAATATACTGTCAGAAACGGCCTGCATCGTTAACGCATTATCTGAAAAAATAGTGGCCCTGTCTCTGAAAATTTTCTTGATGTTGTCAGCTTCAAGTGATGTGTAATTAAGTTCAGCCAGCCGAAACGATTGATCCATCGTGTTCTTATATCGCGATTGAGAAAATACGGAAATACGGCCCGCCGCGCTTTCTTCCGATTTCGCTGCAAGGGATATCTCTGCAATGGATGCCGATGGTGCATAAACCAATTCATACTTTTCCGCTACGAACTCTTTTCCGTCAAACAAACTCTCAAACGGGAGATAAAACAGCCGTCCATCCGGGATAATCGTTATGCGGGAAGACGCCTTCATTTCTTTCGCAAGCGGTTCCATTAGCTGATTATATATTTTGTTGGACAGTTTTAGGAACGATTTTCTGTCCTTTCTTTTTTGTTTAATTTGGGTCAGATAATCTATTATGAGCCTGTCAACCGTTTCCTTCGTTCCAATGGGAATTACGTTCAGGTTTTTGGAAGTCTTCACGAAAGCATAGGATTGTTCGTCCTGCAGGAAATACTCGATGAATAAATTAGAATCGCTGATAAAGGTATGACTTGCAGTCACATTACCTCTGGCTTGCAGAATATCGCTGAGGTTCCTGGCTTTTGACCTCTCAAAAATATCAAAAGCCTCTTGTTTCTTGTTCTGTTTTATCAAAAAACGAACATAAGAACGATATACGTCCAAACGATCGTCTTCTATGAAATACGTTGTTAGTTTCGTGCTCAATCCATACCGCGAGCCTTCAATTCCCATTATAGACGCTCTGAACAAAGAGTCAGCGGCACGATTTCTCCTTTGCAATTCATACACTTCGGCAAGGCCTATCTGCGCGAGCCACAATTCATTCCGTAGGCTATTTGATTCATAAATTTCAGATGCCAATAGTAATAACTTCTCTGCTTCCTTGCGGTCCTGAAGCATCTTTTTACACTTGGCCATTTTGATAAGTGTCTGTCCATAGCGTGCAAAACTTCTTAGGTTTGCAAACCGCTGCGCTACGTTTTCCAGAGCGTGGAAACACTTGGCGTAATTCCCCTTGTCATAATCCAACATGGCAAGTGAATAGAGCCATTCTGTTTCCCCCAATCGATCGCCCGTTCTTTCCGCAATCTGCACTGCTTCCTTGAGCGATTCTTCAGCCAGCGCATATTTCTTCATTTCGATAAAAATAGTGCTGAGATTCCCAAGGACAAAACTGATTCCCGCTGAATCTTTTGTATCGGCATAGGCTTGCTTCGCCTTTTGATAAAATGAAATAGCCTTTGGTTTGTCATTCAGCTGACAATAAACGTTTGCAATATTCAGGTAGTCCACCGCAAGATCTTTGGTAGCGTTATCTGATGAATCCATGGTGAGCGCGTTTTGGAATACAGTAAGCGCATCCTGATAATTCCCAATATCGCTATACACTATGCCAATATTGTTCAGAATGAGTGATAATAGTTTGCGGTCTTTATTGTCTTGCGCTATTCGAAACGCTTTATTCAAATGGCCAAGCGCATCAGTATGACGTGAGGTTCTTAAGCATAGTACGCCTCGATTATTCAACATCAATGCAACCAGGTCAGACCGGTCTATCCCGGACAATACCCTTTCCCCGTCAGACAGTTGAGACGCGGCAAGATCATACTCACCGGTCTCGATCAGCACTTCTGAATAAGTGCAATACACCTTGGCAAGAACGGCGGGATCATCGGGCGGGATTTGAAGAATCCTACGATACACATTTTTTGAAGCATCATTCTGTCCGAGATAATAATAACATTTGGCAATTAAATTCAGCGCCACCGCTAAACTGTCGGCATCCGTTTCGTTGACCGTCATGCTCTCATAATAGTGTATTACACTATCATATCTCGACAAACTGAAATACGAATTGACCTTTTCACTGAAAGACTTAGAGGGTGTCTGCGCTTGAAGAAAAAAACCGGATAAATAGATAAAAAAGGCAATAATAATTCGCATAAATAATTACTATCCGGGCTCATTACGTGATTTTTACTTCATTTTAATGTCAAAAACGCTCGCCAAACGATCAGAAAAAATTTGTACTTTATGTTGAACGGACAGCTTTGCGATCCATTCGTTAAATGTTAATTGCCGTTTGAAATTCATGTAGTCCTCTTTTACACGGTCTTTGAGATCGCCGTACGGTATGAAATCCCCTTTTTTTCTATCCATTACTTTGATAATTGAATATTCCCTGTTGGCTTTCATGAAGGGCTCGCTCACCGTCCCGGCTGCAATTCCTTTTGCCTTCTGAATAATTAATTCGGAGTTCATTTCCGAAACCAATCCGGTTGTACTGCACTTGAAGCCTTCAATTTCCTGAGCCTCATTATACATCTTTTCAAAATTATTTCTTTTCTTCACTTCGTCAGCAATCCGGTTGAGCGCGGCCATGTCCGGCGAGGTAATCTCGGAAACATTGATCAATCCGGGCTGTCGATATTCCTCCTTATTTGTTTCATAGAAATCTTGAATATCTTTTTCTCTTATTTCCATTGCATCGTACAAATTATTCACGGCCAGCCCGATCATTAAATTCATTTCATGATTTTTCAAAGATTCATTTTCCTTGTCATTCAGTTCAAATCCATTATTCCTTGCTACATCGGAATAGATCCTTCGCAAAGCGACGCTTTTTAGCCCGTCATTGAGGATTCGATCGTCCATCTTTATTTTATTCGTATTGCTTTTCATCACATGGACTAATTCCGATACGGTAATCTTGCCGTTCTGGAAAAATGCCAGTTCTAAAGCTCTGTCCTGATCAGTAAAAGCGGTACCGATTTCAGCAGACGTCTTTATGCCGTGATAAACGCGCAAGAATTTTTCGCAATTACTTTTGTTTACAGTGTACTTATATTCCGTTAACAAGCTGTCGCCAAATCTACGCTTGTTTTTTTCAATTTCGGCTTTCTTAACACGAAACAAATAAGATAACTTCATGTCAAGTAAGCCAGGTCTAGCCTGATCATATGGCTTCAGATTTTCCACGTTTCTTCGGTCTGTCGCTTTAAATATATAGAATCCGTAATCCGCTTCGATCGGCCGGCTCAATTCTCCGACTCGAAGTTCGAAATAACTCTTTTCCAATTCAGGCTGCATACCCCAGCGTCTAAACCCAACGTCTCCCTTTAGATATTTGCTGTTTTCATCATTGGAATATGCCTCTGCGAGCGGCCCGAATAATTCCGGTTCTTTAGCGATTGCGTAATGCAATGAGTCAATTAGGTGTCTTGCTTCGGCTACGTTTCTTACAACATCTTTTTTGTCCAATATGAAAGTCTTATTGGGGTTCCTGTATCCGATGTAAATTTGCTGCACTCTTACTTCGGTTTTGAGTTTTTCGTATAGGGATTTTAATTCTTCATCTGAGATCATGGCAAAATACACATAATCCCGAAGAATCTTTTCATAAAATATCTCATCACGTTTCGTCAAAACGTCAAGTCGAATATCTTCCGATTCATTTAACTTATTTTCTAATGCGTTGTGGTAAATGAGCCTATGCTGAACTAGGTCCTGGAGCAGGCTTTGACGCACTTCATCGTTTTGTAAGTCAATTTTGGAGCGGTTCAATTTATCAATATGATGTTTTAGATCATTTCCAGTGATCGTATCATTGCCCACTATGGCCAACACAACAATTTGGGCGTCAGTAACTTTCTTGCCGTTTGTACATCCAAACACCAATGCCGACAAAAACATCACACTCATCATTCTTAACATGATCATTGTACTCCTTTTTCGTATCTATACGTTTACTAATTCCTGCAATGCGGCGTTAGCCGACTTCTGTTCCACATGTCCGACATTCTTATCATAACATCCTTTGATTATATCTAGCGCCATATTGAGTTTTTGCAAATCAGTTACCGGCTGGTTCCATGATCGTAATTTATTTTTCTGCATATCAAACCACGGAAACCCTATCTTGATATCAAGATTCTCTTTTTCCTGAAATAACCGGATATTATCGGATGATGACAAAATAATATTCATTTTTTGTTTCATAATATCTGTTGCCGCCCTATCTTTAACTAATTCCGAATCGATTCGCAATATTATTTTGTTTTCATCGATCGCCACGCGTTCAAATCCAAAACGGGATGCATAAAACTTAATTTCTAATGTTTTCAATAAATTCTGAACTTCGTCCGGCACGGGGCCGAAGCGGTCAACCAGTTCTTTTTGCATCTCCTCGATCTTTTGAATGAACTGGACTCCGGAAAGTTCCTTGTAAATTCGCACTCTTTCAGATTGAACATTCACATAATAATCAGGAATATACGTATCGCAAAACACATCTACATGGGTTTGCAAAATTTTTTCTTTTACCTGGATCGAATGAGCCGGTTCAGCATCTGGCAATATTTCTTTTTTCGTTTCGAAAACAGCTTCTTCCACGATCTGACAATACAATTCATACCCGACCGCATTCATATAGCCGCTTTGCTCAGAGCCCAGTAGGTTTCCTGCACCTCGAATTTCAAGATCACGCATGGCGATGAGAAAACCGGATCCCAATTCCGCAAATTCTTCAATCGCCTGCAAACGCCGTAATGCATCCGTAGCCATCGTATCATAAGACATGGTCAATAGATAACAGTACGCCTGCTTGTTAGACCGTCCGACGCGCCCCCGAAGTTGATACAACTGTGACAGTCCAAACTGATGGGCGTGATCAATAATGATCGTATTTACGTTCGGAATGTCAATGCCGTTTTCAATGATCGTGGTCGCGATCAGTACATCGTATTTTTTCTGCATAAACGCATGTACCGTGTCTTCCACCTTCCTCGGCGGCATCTGGCCGTGAATAATCGTAAGTCTCGCCTTTGGAATAATGAGTCGGAGAGTTTCCGCAACCTGCTCGATACTTTGCACACGATTATGTACATAATAGACCTGTCCGCCGCGTTCAATCTCCTGCATGATTGCATCATGGATTAGGTCCTCATCAAACTGTGTAATTTCCGTTTTGATCGGCAGTCGATCTTGCGGCGGCGTATTGATCACGGATAAATCACGGCCACCCATTAATGAAAAATGCAGCGTTCGCGGAATCGGCGTCGCCGTCAAGGTCAGCGTGTGCACCGTCGATTTCATTTGTCTGAGGCGTTCTTTGTGCACCACGCCGAAGCGCTGTTCCTCATCGATAATGAGCAAGCCCAGGTCTTTGAATATAATATCTTTTGAAAGCAGGCGGTGCGTGCCGATCAAAATATCAATTTCACCCGTCTTTATTTTCTCCAGTATTTGCTTCTGCTCTTTCGCTGACTTAAATCTTGATATGACATCCACACGCGCTGGAAATTCTTTCAAACGCGCGGAAAAAGTTTCGAAATGCTGTTCTGCTAAAATGGTGGTCGGAACTAATATTGCAACTTGTTTACTGTCCTGAATGGCCTTAAATGAGGCCCGTATTGCAATTTCCGTCTTACCGTAACCGACGTCTCCGCAGACCAGACGATCCATCGGCGTTTCCTCTTCCATATCTTTCTTCACTTCTGCCGTCACGGTAGATTGATCCGGCGTATCTTCATATTCAAATGACGCTTCCAATTCATATTGCAGATCCGAATCAGGCCTAAATGCGTAACCTTTCTTGGATTTTCGTTCTGCATACAGTTTGATCAAATCCTGCGCAATGTCTTTGATACTCTTTCTGGTACGCGATTTCAACCGTTCCCAGTCGACCGAGCCTAATTTATTCAACTTCGGTTCTGCGCCTTCTTCGGCGGAGAATTTCTGCACACGCATAAAGTGCTCCAGCGGAACAAACAAT
This sequence comes from bacterium, assembly GCA_016787925.1. Lineage (GTDB taxonomy): Bacteria > CLD3 > CLD3 > SB21 > SB21 > SB21. Next base: position 32,415 of record JAEUSK010000259.1, read on the forward strand.
TTATCGCCGCTTTGATACAGCAGTTTAAGGCACTCTTCCGTATGCTCCCCGCTCGTTACTTTCTCTAAACCCGCATATTTAGCAATACCATGATCTACATGTACGACATAGTCACCGGGTTTAAGTGAGTGAATATGACGCAGAGCCTGCGCGCTTTTGAATCGGCGATACACGCGCGCGCGCTTAACCCGCCCAAATATCTGATGATCGGTATAAACGGCGACGCTCGCATCATCAAAATAAAATCCCTCGTGCAACTCGCCTGCCCCGATCACATAGTCCACGCCGGATTCCAATTGCCCGGAATCGAGCAAATCATCCAACCGTTCCACTTGTCCGGGATTCCCGCATAGTATGAAAACGCGGTATTCCCGATGAATCGCCCCTATCTTTTCACGAAGTAAATTCACGTGGCCGTTAAAAGACTCTAAGCCACGGGTTTGAAATGAAATAATCTCGAATTGTCGTTTAGATAAGCGGCAAAAGTGGATCTGTTTAAACCGGTTAATTTTCTCTCTTATGCCGGACGTAGTGAAATATATTTCATCGGGCAACTGTAACGATTCTTGTTTGACGGCTTTCTTTTCATAACACTCTTTGACGGCGGTTAGAAACTTTTCCGATGCGGAGGTAACGATGTCGGGTTCGTATTCACACAGCATGGCTGCAGGATCCAAATAATCAAATAAACTCCCTTCGCGTTGTGCAGCGTGGTTTCCGTCATTTTTCGGATATAAGGCAATGTCGTCCCGTAGTCCAACTGATCGCTGCGTCATTACATCAAATTCACGAATAGACTCTATGGTGTCTCCGAAGAACTCAACGCGCACAGGGTTTTCCATGGAATACAGATATGTATCTACAATACCGCCTCGAACGGCAAAAGTTCCAACCCGGTCAACAACCTCATTTCTTTCAAAACCAAGTTCGCTAAGCAGTTCTGTCAAGTAATGAAATTGAAATGTCGAGCCCTTTTTGAGCTCAATTCTATAAGACGAAAGTTTTTCCGGAAGCGGTATCTTTTTCAACAACGCTTTTATGGTGGTGATCACGACACACGGTTTATTACCTTCAAGCAATCGTTCTAAACATTCCTGCCGCAGGCTGGCGATCGATACCGAAGGTTCTTTCTCATCATAAGGCAGAGTGTCTTCTTCAGGATAACAAAAAATGGCCGGGCAGTCTCCGCCGGCATTTGATGACAATGCGGTCATATCATCGAGCATATTGGAATAGGCATTAGCATCCGACGCAATGAGCACCGACTGAGGCGGCTTAATGTCCCGTATCAAAAGAAAAGCGGTATAAACATCGGAAGAACCGATAAGTCCTTCACAAGAGAAATTGCCTTCTGAACGGACGCGTTCGATTGCGGACTTGATCTTTTCAGAATGATAAATTTTTTCGGTAAGTAATTTGAGCATGTAAATGAAGAGAAGAAAGATTAGACAAGGCTAAACGGGCTCGCCGAACAACGTATGTCCGTCGGCATGTGTGATCTTTACGTTGACGTAGTCGCCTATATTAAATGTGCCGCGTGGAATGATGACCGTCTGCGACTTACCGGTTTTGGTGCAATAACGCTCTTCTGATTTTCGGCTCACCGTTTCCACCAGAACTTCCAGTTCCTTCCCGATTTCACGCCGGATCACATTTTCGCCAATGATACGCTGCAATTCCATGATTTCGTGCAAGCGTTCTGATTTCAATTGTTCGGGAACATCGTCCGGCATGGCATACGCTTTCGTTCCAATACGCGGAGAATATTTGAATGTGTAAGCGGCATCGAACTGAACCCGTTCAAACAAACTCATGGTATCTTTGTGATCTTGTTCCGTTTCACTTGGAAATCCTGTAATGACGTCCGTGGTGAGCGCCACATCAGGGATGATCTTCCGGGCCCGATCGATCAAAGTAAAATACTCGTCACGCGTGTACGTGCGGTTCATCAGATCCAGTATACGGTTGGACCCGGACTGAACCGGCATGTGCAGATGTTTGCAGATATTACCACGCTCGGCAATCAAGTACAGCAGCCGCTCCGGAAAATCCTTGGGATGCGGCGACGTAAAACGCACGCGCCGTATACCTTTTACATCGCTTACTTTCTCCATCAAAAAAGTAAAATCATTCGCTTTGTCTTTATAGGAATTAACATTTTGACCCAGCAGACAAATTTCTGTATAACCCTGATCCACGGCTTTTCTCGCTTCCTCAACCACGCTTTCTACAGACCGGCTGCGTTCACGCCCGCGCGTGTACGGCACAACACAAAACGTGCAGAAATTATCACATCCGCGCATGATCGCGATCCATGCCGTGAATTTGCTGAAGCGTGCCGGTTCTATTTCCTCATACACTTCCGTTCGCGATAACCGGGTATCAATCTGAAATTTGAAATCCCTGAATTCACTCAAGCTGAAATCAGTATTAAGATCGTTAATATTCTGAATAGTGATGGGTGCATTCTTTTTCGATTCATGGCGAACCAGATCGGGCAGTTTCTTGTACGAATCAGGGCCGAGGACAACATTAACATACGGACGTTTTTCATGGATCTCATTCTCAAGATGTTTTGCCATACAGCCTAGCACGCCGATGATCAGATCAGGTTTTTGTTCTTTAAGTTTTTTGAATCGTGTTAATTGCCCCCAAACCCGCTGTTCTGCATTTTCGCGAATGGCGCAGGTATTCATAAAGATAGCGTCCGCCTCGTCGTATTGATCAACGAGATCGTAGTCAAGATCTTGCATAATACTGGCTACCAATTCCGAGTCGTATACATTCATCTGACAACCGTATGTTTCTAAATAGAGCTTTTTCTTACCCCCGGCGAGACGATGTCTTAGGCTGTCGATACTTTCTTCTGAATTTATTTCCTCGATTAACGTATCCGGCATATCCTCATTTTTCATTAATGATCGTTTCGGTTAAACTGAGCGCGATGCTGGACAACATGACTTCCGGGCCAAGCTGGGTGATATCGCCGGACAGCAGATCGGTGTCAACATTGGCGTAGAGCGAACATGCGGCTCCTTTTTCAATGATGAGGCCGGACAATTTCCCTTCGCTGGTTCCGACAAACGTCACTTCCCCCAGCATCTCACTGACGACGTAGCCTGAACAAAACTGCAGCTGTAAATGCGCCGTGGGAGTATAAACCGTGATCAACGTGCCTTTACGTGTTCCGATTGGAATATTCGGATATATTTCCAGCGTCAGTTTACGGCCTTCCGGCGGATTTTCAAGATACATTCTGTAATGGTTCCCGAAATCCTGTTTTGTCACGCCGAGACTGTGCGCGATCTTGTCGATATCTACAGGAGAAATATTAAATTTTTTCTCGTCCGTAACGGCTTCTTTTACGGCAGAAAGTTTTTTTGACGCACTTTTCTTAACCGCGGGTCGTTTCTTATTTGAACTTTTCTTAAGGGGTTTCTTTTTTTTCATACCACCTGAATATATGATAAATTAGTTTTTCGAATCAAAAATTACTTCACCTAACTTACTATCCTCTTTGCGTCCTGCCCGGAGACGTACCGCTTCAGCATACTGTTCTGCTATACGATAAAACGAATATTTGACTTTTCCGTCGGCATCCAGCATAGTTTCTCCCTGAAAATCTTTCATCATCTTTTCCAGGCAGGTTTCGACTTCCGATTGACTCAGAGCTTTTTCGCCCGACGTTGAATTAATTTCCTTCATGATCTCATCGACGGAGGCCGTTTTATCATTTCTTTTGAAAACGACTTTCATCACGCGTTTGCGCGTATTCATATCGTCACGTTCCCGGCGCAGCTTCATGACTTTCCAGGCGCGGCTTATCGGAACTGTAAAAAATAACAATGAGAATACAAACGGAAGGTAGCCCAAGAATATAAGCACCAAAGTATCGTGTTGTCCGACGTAAACCGGGCGGGAACTGTAAAATCCCGATAAAATGCTGGATGCAAAAAAGAGATTAAATAGATTCATAAAAACAATTAACGCATTTCGACCGGTTTTGTTGCCTGTGATTTCATATTCCGGCTCGTATTCATCCCAATAATGTTCTATTTTTCCGCCGTCCACTTCACCGGTTCCGCGCGTGATCTGGTCAAATTTTCCATATACCACACCATTGTCCGAAATCACGGCATCGCCTTTGAACCGAACAATACAGTCTGACAAGAACGACTCCGCTTCATCCATTTTCCATCCGGCCAACGCAACCAATTCAGCCGGCGTAACAATCCCTTTACTTTGGCGCAGATAGGCTGCAACTTCTTTCGCATTGGCTAAAGGGTCTGTTTTAACGCGCTCCGGGCCGAATACGAAATCATAAACCGAGGCAATAAAATTTTTCTTCTTTTCATTTATATACGATTTCTTTGGCTCATACTGCCTGTAACGATAACCATCGCGATCCATTTGATAATTAATCATACGTGTCGCGGTACGCCATTGAAAAATAGAAAAAAAGATATTGAAAATTCCGTCCAATCTGACCGGCGATTTACGGTCTTTGCCGCCGCCTTGCGAAGCCGCGATGAGCAAGCCGATCAGAATTACCAAAAATATGACGAAATAGACCACCAGCGTGATCGCAATCCACGCTTTAAAGAAAACGGTAAAAGCCTTCCACAGCCATTCACCAACCTGTTCCATTTTTTCAGCCAATGTTTTTTCGCCGCGCCGCTGCAGCGATGATCCAAACGAATAGATCATGTCCCCGTTATCCGTTACCATCAGGCGGCAAACGTACCTCGACATCATAGTATCTAAAGCTTCTTTGGCTTCGTCAACAGCCAAACCGGTGATAGAAGCCGCATCATTGAGCGTCAGACTTCCTTTTACGCTTGCGATCTTCTTTTCCAAAACTTTAACAGCGTCCTGTATCTGTGTCGTATTCATAATCCTGAAATAATATTAGTGAATAATAGAAGATAGGATCAAAAAAGCGGGATAAATGTAACGGAAATATTTCTTAAATTCAATAAAAGAATTACCGATTATCAATGCCTCTTGACACAACAGGCAAAAGGAATGCAGATCTGTGCTCTCTACTGTCGCATGACTTACATTATTCATCCTTGCGGGAATTACTTATTATCAATATATTGCCCGACCTATGGAATCAACCGCTAAAACAGATAACACGCTGAAAGTCAATGAGATTTTTTTCAGTATTCAGGGCGAATCCAGCCATGCAGGCAAGCCTTGCGTGTTCGTTCGGCTAACCTACTGTAATTTGCGTTGTTCCTACTGCGACACGGAATATGCCTTTTATGATGGCAAAGATATGACGCTGGAGGAGATCATTGATGAAGTAAGACAATATCACTGCAAAACGATTGAAATTACCGGCGGCGAGCCTTTGATGCAGAAGCCCGTTCATGCGCTGATGAAACGATTATGCGACGATGGGTTTGAAGTTCTGATCGAGACAGGTGGAAGCCTCGATATCTCTACGATTGATCCGCGCGTTTTCAAGATCATGGACCTGAAATGCCCATCAAGTAGAATGGCGCACAAGAATTTATATGAAAACATTGCGCATTTGCTCCCTAACGATGAAGTCAAGTTCGTCATCGGCAATCGTGAAGATTATGAATGGGCCATTGATAAGATAAAGCAATACCATATTCACGCCAAAGTTCATGCGATCCTGTTTTCGCCTGTCTTCGACAAGATCGAACCGCTCGAGATCGTTAATCGGATGCTGGAGGACAAGATACAAAAAGAAATTCCCAATTTGCGTTTTCAAATTCAGATGCATAAGATGATCTGGGCGCCGGAAACAAGAGGCGTGTGAAGACCTCATACCGCAGAGGGCGCAAAGTGAATGAAAACTTTTTATAAGCAACCAAAACTAAATACATTTAGCAACAGAGGGCACAGAGAAAATTCAGAAAACAATTTTTAATATAACGAAAGATATTCAATACTCCGTGACCTCTGTGGTTCGCTTTGTGTTCTCTGTGGTTAGGCTTTAGAATTTATTATGGAAAATACGATAAAAATAGCTAAAGAATTTCACTGGGAAATGGCCCACCGGCTTCCCTATCACCGTTCCGGCTGTCAGAATATTCACGGCCATTCCTATCGCATGTTTGTCGAAATCGAAGGCACGCCGGGGCCTAACGGTATGCTAATGGATTACGGCGATATGAAATCGCTGGTAAAGCCGATCGTGGACGAACTCGATCACGCGTTTCTCTGTTCTAATGACGACGAAATGATGAAGCCATTTCTTAAAACAAGCGGACTTAAGGCGGTTTACGTCGATTTCTTTACGACGGCAGAGAATCTGAGTTTTTATTTTGTCAAAAAAATCAAAAAAAAGCTGGTTCCATACAAAAATATAATTGCTCTCAAAGTTCGAATTCAGGAAACCACCTCTTCGTATGCCGAAACCGTCGAAACGTTTGCCCTCTAAATCCAAAAAAGAACTTGCCGTTATTCTCACCAGCGGCGGCATGGACAGCTGCGTCACGGCCGCGATCGCAGCGCAGTCGTATGAACTCGCCATGCTGCATCTCAATTACGGGCAGAAAACCGAACGCAGGGAAGAAAAAGCATTTCGGGACATCTGCAAGTTCTTTCGCATTCCGCCGAATCGTCAACTCATCAGCCATATTGACCATTTGAAAAAAATCGGCGGCTCCAGCCTGACCGACCACGCGATAGAAGTAACAAAAGCCAATCTGGAGAACAAAAAAGTCCCGACCTCGTACGTTCCCTTTCGAAATTCCCATATTCTCGCCATCGCTGTAAGCTGGGCGGAGGTGATTGGCGCAAGAAAAATATTCATCGGCGCCGTGGAAGAGGATTCTTCCGGTTACCCGGATTGCCGAGAGGAGTTTTTTAGAGCATTTAATAAGGTCATTGCACTCGGCACAAGGCCTGACACGACGCTGGAGATCATTACGCCGATCATTCACATGAATAAATCGGAGATAGTAAAAAAGGGCGTGGAACTGAAAGCGCCGCTGCATCTCACCTGGTCATGTTATAAAAACGAAACCAAAGCCTGCGGCGTTTGCGACAGCTGCGCACTGCGATTACGCGGATTTCAATCGGCGGGTGTGGATGATCCGATTCGGTATGATAAGCTTATCCAGTATCATTAAACTATTTTGTACTAACTTTTCAATGGAGCTTTTTATGAAAACGGTAAAACTGATTTTCGCAATGATGCTATTCTCCTATGTGTGGGTTTCCTGCAATTCTTTCGACAGCATTGTGTCGTTGCAGCAAAAGTATAAAATTGAAAAAATGCCATATGCAGATGAATACCCCAATGACGATGGAGTTGTCATTCTCGAATCGTATGATGTTCAAATGGACTTCGACAATAATTACAAACTATCAACTTATGAGAATGTACATGTTGTAAAAAAACTCTTCAAAAACATAGAAGATTACGCCTCTATAGAAATACCTGTTTACTTTGGGGAAAAACTTCTCGATATAAGTGCGCGTACGACAAAAGCGGATGGATCGTCCATCATTCTCGCTAAGAAAGACTTTTTCACAATCGTCGGCGAAGGGGATGGTTCAACTTTTTATTCGGATAAAAAATCAATTCGATTTACATTTCCTGCAGTCGAGAAAGGCTGTATTATCGAGTACCAATATAGAAAAAGAAAAGATTTTCCTTTTGTTATGGACGTTTGGTACATACAAAATTCAATGCCGACTATGATAAACACCTATACTTTAAAAGTTCCAAAAATTCTGATTGACCGCTATAATTGGAATTGGTTTTATAAAGCATACAATTACCCGGTCAATGACCCCGTAATTGAACGGCAAACTTTAGGTAAACAGACTACGATAGATCAAACTCAAACGTTTAACTGGACTCTCCGGAACATCCCAGCGTTCTCTAAAGAGTCCAATATGCCGCCAACATCTAACTACCATGCTTACGTCAAATTCGCACCGGACGCATGGAAATCATGGAACGACATTGCGTCCTGGTATTATAACAAGATTTTTCTTCCGAAATATATCGTAACAGATCCCATTAAGAATTGCGCCAAAGAACTGACTGCCGATAAATCCAACGAAACAGAAATGATAACCAGTATCTTTAATAGTGTAAAGTCCCTGCGGTATGTTGCAATTGAATTAGGAATTGGTGGAATCCAGCCGTCACAGCCTGAGGAAGTTCTAACCAGAAAATTTGGCGACTGTAAAGACAAGTCTATACTTCTTCTTAGCCTATTACGGGCTGCAGGTATCACAGCAAAACCTGTTCTGGTGCTTACGGCATCCTCAGGAATCATGGATCCCGGATTCCCTAACTGGAATTTTAACCACATGATTGTCAAGATAGAGACAAAAGACAAAATATCACTTTGGCTCGACCCGACGGCACAATTCTACAACGTGGGAGAAATGCCATGGGAGATCGAAGGAATAAATGTACTGGTCATTAACGAAGACGGCACAGGCTCTGTTGAACGAACACCTGCTTCGTCGTCAGGACAGAACGTGACGGAATACGATATCAAAGTAGATGTTTCTGCGCCGGACAAAACGAAATTTGACGTTGAAATCAAGTATAATGGTGAATCCAATTGCAACCGTCGATACTATTTTCATGAGAAAACCCATCAGGAAATTGCGCAGTTCTGCAAGTCCCTTGTCGTTCACGATTACGTCAATGCCCAAATCGATACGGTCATCCTGAAAAACGTTGGTTCTCCGAGTGAATCATTGATCCTCAATTTCCAGTTTTCGGCTCCAAATGCAATTCAACAGCAAGGCGACTTGTATTTCATGAATACCGACCCTTTCAAATTATTCACTGATATGGGTTGGCTGGCCAAAGATTTGAGACGGTACCCGATTTTCTTTAAATACCCTTACACTGTAAAAAAGAAAATTACATTGACATTTGACCGAAAACAATTCAACGTTAGGAACTTGCCAAAAGAAATAAAACAGGTTGAAGAGAGCCTGTACTACAGCAGCCGGTTCTCATATGATCAGGACAACACCATCACGGCCAATGAGATGTTTTCGATAAACGAAAATCAGATCTATCCGGATCGATACAAGGAAGCCCGTAAATTTTTTGAAAATATCAAGAACAAGATGAACGAGAAAATGGTTTTTGTTGGACCACAGTAGCCAAAAGTTAGATAGATAAAAATTCATAAAAAGGCGCGGAACTGTCCCGCGCCTTTTTTTTCTACTAAGTTTCATTTCTTTCGTTCCATTGCAACCCGAAGCCCCAGCAAGATCATGATCAGCCCGGCAAATTTATTTAAAAAACCCGACGATCTCATTTTCTGTTTCATCCTCTCGCCTGCATAGCTTGCCGCGTAAGCGATGTCACTACAAAAATGATCAAGTTATTCTAATCTGAAGGACGCATGCAATGTTCCGACCTATCGCTATTTGTGTCTTTGTTTTAGTTATTGAGTCAGCGGTTCATGCGCAGGCTCCGCCGTTACGGGCGGCTCAATACTTCTTCCTGCATCCCGTAATATTGTACTTGCCATAAAGGGAATACACAATAAAACAATAGCAATGCCTGTTCCGATAAGAATTGTATCAATAGCAACGATATCCGCAACAGGCCCAAAAACAAGCATACTCAAAGGCATGAGCACACTGGAGGCCATTCCGAAAACGGAAAAAACCCTTCCCATAAAAGCGCTGTCCACTTTGGATTGAAACAGAACCACGATCGGCGTATTGAAAAGCGGCATCGTGATGCCCATACCCGCAAAAATTGCGATGTAAACAAAGAAATTATTTACGAGGCCAAGGCTGATGACACCAAGTCCGTATACCGCAACGGCAAGAGTCATAGTATACACACGGTTTTTGAATCCGCCCCAGGCGCCTATGAAGATCCCGCCCGCCATCATTCCCATGGAAAAAGTGATCTCTATCGCGGTGAGCCGCCACACTTCATTCCCAAAATCACGTATGACCTGCAGAGGTGTCAAAAAAGCCGAAGGAGAAGCGCAGATCATAAAAACGGACGTAAGAAGCACCAGCCGCAATATATACCCGTGTTCTTTTATATAATGAAATCCTTCCTTCAGGTCATTGAAATATTCTATTTTTTTATTTTCTTCACCCTGCTTTTCCATGGCCGGTATTTTAACAAAGAATATTAAAATACTTATACCCATAACGGCGGTAACGACGTCGATAAAAAAGAGTATTTCCAAAGGCGCAAAGGTCATCAGCGCGCCGCTGGCCATAGGAGCCGCTAAGGTGGTACCGGCTTGTATGCTGGATAATATGCCGTTGACTTTGGTTAAATGCTCCTGAGGAACGATCTGCGGAAGAAGCGCGCCGACGGCCGGCATTTGTGTTCCCTGTCCGAGAGAACGCACCACCGCGCAAATCAATAAAATTGTGATAGAGTCGGATCCGAAAAGCAAAAACACGGCCATGATCAAACTGACCAGTGCGATGGATCCGTCGGCGATATTGATAATATTTTTGCGGTTAAACCGGTCGGCCCAAACTCCGGCAAAAGGCGAAATAAAGAACATGGGGAGAAATCCGGCAATGGTGAAAACGGTCATCATCGATCCCGACTGGGTCTTAAGCGTGATATGCCATAAAATGGCATATTGCACCAGGAGCGTGCCGAAAAGCGATAACGTCTGCCCGGCAACAAAAAAAGCGGTATTCTTTTTCCAGTTAGCTTCCATTCGTCTTTTCAGTCTCTCATTATTTTACAACGCACGCCGCCTTTTATGTGGCCGATCGCTTGAAACCGCTCCTCTTGTCTTTTTCATCCCGATCAGTTCTATTTCTATTGATATCGACACAGTCTTTTTTTGTACGTTGTTTTGATTTGTCTGCGGTTCGCGCGGCTACGTCTTACTTCTGCTTCGATTTCCGCAAATAATTTTTCTCATACATCGCGATCCATTCCTTAACGCTTATCTTTTTCATTAATGTACCAATGAGTTCGTAAGGGATCTCTTCCATCTTCTTAAAACGCACGCAGCTCTTACCCATATCGAGTTTTTGTTTGCTGTGTTTAGGATATTCGCCCACGAACCATTTTAATAATTTCGGATCGCTGTAAATGCCCATGTGGTAAAAATTAATGGATCCTTTTTGCGAGGCAATGCCGGCAAAAGGCAGCGGTTCTTCAGGCTTGCAATGGTAACCTGCGGGGTAAAGTTTATGCGGCACCACATAACCCAGGCCGCCGTAACTAATGGCGGGTTCAAATCCTTTCGGCAGGTTTTTTACAATTACTTCGTGCAGTTTATTAAAAGATTTAAATCTGTCCTCGGGCACGTTTAATAAAATTTCCCTGACGGTTTTGCCTTGTGCTTTCATATAATTCTTGTTTAGATAGATGTTATTTGAATTAGCGTCCATTCTTATATAAGTAAGAGTCTCATGACTGTACCTTTGCGTTTAGGCGGATATTAGATAACGTTTTGGGTATTGCCGCAGTGGGGATTAGAAGCACTAAACTGTCAACCAAGCGCAGATGTTGATAGGAGCACTGCACTTAATTTAACCACATCAGCCCCCATTGCAGCAATACCTTGTTAGCGGTTGGAGTTGTTTTCTTCAACTATTTTGTCAAAGTATGCTAAAGTTTTTTCCGTATCGGTTGTTTCAAACATGTCAGTAATTAGATAGTGTAATTGACTTGGCGTAGCCTTTTTCAAATAGCCAATCAATTCCAATGAAGTTGTATAAGGTGGCGGTTGAAATTTAACCTCGTTCAGATATTCCTTTAATATTCCGTTCAGTTTTTCTTCTCCGATATATTCACTTAAAGTATAAAGGGCAATCGCTCCTTTTCCATAAGAAATATAAGTCTGTTCTGGATTCACTAAATACAAGGGAACTTCTTGTTCTGTTTCGTTTGCCCTGCCTTTTAAATAACGGTTGCGCTGTATTTTTAGAAATTTTAAGGTACTTTGCTTACCATATTTCATTTCATAAATTTTTGCAGTTATATATTCGGTGATACCTTCGGTTAACAAAGTAGCCCCCAACGCATCTGCCGGGATAACCTGATTCCCCCACCATTGATGGGTAAGTTCGTGTGCAGCTACGTAAAATGAAAGATCAATACCCCCAGTTCTTACGGAGTTGGTATTATTTATAAAACGCATTTCGGATATCTGTATACAGTTGCCAGCGGTAGTAGCATAAGAACCTTCCGACCTTGAAAATTCTATAATTTGAGCTTGGTGATGTTGATACGGCCCAAAATATCTTGTGTTGTAATCTAAAGAAGATTTCAACCCTTCCATCATTTGGCTTAGGCAATAACTATGCGTTGGGTGATAGTAAATCCGCAAATCAACGCCTTTGTAATTCTCTTTAAGAACTTCAAATTCACCAGAATTGAAACCAAATACAAACTTAATGGGCATATTCATTTTGTAATAAAAATATCGTCTTCCACCTTCTTTCCATTCCTTTATTAAATTGCCTGAAGTAATAGCCGTTTGTTTTGACGTTGTACTTAAAATCGCTTCAAAATTAACTAAATCTGCATCTATGCTCTGGTAATGATTTGTAAGAGCTGTACTGTCATCAGGGTTCTTAATTTTTGAATTTGCAAAATATCCCAGCCTTGGGAAAATGTCGCTTTTAAGATAAGTTCCGTTTTTTAAAACGTTGGAGTTTTGGGTTAAAAATGTATTAGCCTGATTTTTGATTGTGAACTTTAGGCTGATGCTGTCATTTGGGGCAATCTCCCTATCCAGCTTGTAAACAGCGAATTTAAAAATTGTATCCTCCGCAATAAGTGTAGATTCGGTTTCAAAGTAAACGTTGGTTATCTCATCAAACCCAGTTTTTATTAAAATAGTGTCTATGGGTTGAGCGGTTTTATTCACAAGGATGTATTTTCCATTGGCAATGAAAGAATTGGTTTCAGGAAAGATGTCTAATTGGACAAAAACTGATGTAATTCTTGGTTGTTTGGCGTACTCATACTTTCCATATTGCTCTTGAAACTGGGTTAACCGCGCAGCTTTATTTTTTTCAGAAAATAAATTATTTTCTGGCATCTTTTGTTGTTGAAAAAGATAGAACCCGAATGATAAGAAGCCAACCAACAGCATCACTATAGTAATCGCCAACTTACTGTGAAAACGATTTTTGGCGACTGTAAATCTTTCAATGATTGAATTTGTGTGTTCTCTTTGCCACATCAATAACGTGAAGAAAAACATAAATACTCCGAAAAGCAACCAGTAAAACTTATATAAAAAATAGGGCAGTAACGAATGTCCATAACCATTCATATCAGAATAGTTAAGAAAGAAACTTGCGTCAGGACTTTCATTAAATCTGACCACATGATTTTCGATACCTAAAGAAGGGAATTGCGAAATGCCTAATGCCATCAAAATAAGTAGGAATAGGCTTAAATACGTGTTGTTAAACATTGATTGAATCAGTAAAGCAAGGAATGCCCAAATTATAAAACCTATTAAATGAATTGCAAATAAATCAAACAAGTAATGCCTGATTTCAAGCTGATAATAGCCACTGTTTAATTGAATAGCGACACCTACAATCATTATCAGCGAAAGCAGCAAAACCTGCATTTTAACCAAAGCCAAAAACTTGGAAAACAACAAAACCCAATTAGGAACGGCAGTTGCAGAAATTAAATCGGCAATTCGAGACTGTTTTGCCCTGTGAACCAAAATGCCTGCATAAAGAAATGTAAGTATTTGAATTAGAAATGAATAAAAGAACACAGGTAAACCTAAAATTACCCAAGTGGTGGGCAGCGGTTTGGTCTCTGTCTCCGGGTTCATTTGCAATAGTATAGCCGCTATAAATAAAATGCCGACAATTAGAATACTTATAAACGCAGGGCTTTTCGTAATAAAGTTGAAATCGGTTTGGGATAATTCCCCCGATAGTTTAATGTGTTGAAAGAACGAAAAATTGAACTTCGTTTTGATTAAATTGACGTTGGTGATACTTCCAAAATTATCCTTAGTTATACTCTGTCCTTTTTGAACTTTTAGGCCGAGGGTCAATGAATTTTGACTAAAAGAAAACCAGCGATAGGCGGCAAAAAAAATTATTATTGCTGCAACAAACCATACCAGTCTATTGTAAAAAATGATTGATTGCAGGGGTAAGGGAAGTATATTTTGCTCTGTTGATGACCAATAACGGGTAAGATACTGTGTTGCGTTTTCTCCAAAAGGTTCTATCAGCAAACTTGCCGTACTTTCAGGCCCTGCCAACCTGAGTAGGATTTCTTTTAACAGCCAAAAGAGAATGATAGCGATGAAACCCCAATAAATATTTCTGCTAAGTAACACTACTGTGAAAACGATTACGCTAAACAAAAACAAATTGGGAATCGCAAAAATAAAAAACGTTTGAACATAAGGCGTTGCATCAAAAGAAAGTATCTGTGCCGGATTGGTAGAGGGTAGTTTTGTTCCAAGCATCAAACCAATCTGTACTGAAAAGGCAAGGGCAGAAAGAATCAGAAAAGCACTGGTAAACTTGGCAAAAAGATACTGCGTTTTAGAAATTGGATAAGTAAAGAGAATGTTAATGAAATTACTTCTAATATCCTTGTAGATGCTATCACCTGCAATTGTCGGAATCAGCAGTAAGAGCAACTTATTAAAAAAATTAACGAAGCCGTATATGCTCATTGGCGAGTTGGCAATATTTTCAGCGGAAGACGAGCCCTCTCCAAATGCACCCGAAGCGCCAGCCATACTTAACAACGCCATTAGAAAAAAGGTAAGGAGATAGGCATAAAACGACCAATTTTTTAGCCAATGTTTTATTTCGAAATTTAGGATATTGATAAACATCAGGTATCTATTTTATTGTAGTTTTTCAAAGCAATAAAATAGACATCTTCCAAATTTGGGGTTGCAGGCGCAAAATTTTCTGCTGGTTGTTCACTGGCATAAACTCTAATATTTATAGAATTATCATCATTGTATCGGGACGAAAGAACAAGAAATCTTTTTTCCATTTCTTCGAGTTTTTCTCTGTCGAAGTTGGTTGCCCATATTTGGTTTTCTATTTCTTTGGTAGCTTCCGTTGGTTTCATTTTTTTCAATATTTTACCACCATTCATAATAGCCATATCGTTGCATAAATCTTTAATATCATCCACGATGTGAGTCGAAAAGATAATAATATTAGAACTTGCAATTTCCCGAAGCACATTTAAAAACCGGTTACGTTCTGCGGGATCTAAACCCGCAGTAGGTTCATCTACAATAATTAGTTTAGGATTGTTGAGTAACAGTTGGGCAATGCCGAAGCGTTGTTTCATTCCGCCTGAATAGCCGTCAACATACTTTTTTCTAACGTCATATAGGTTGGTAATTTCCAAAACCTGTTTTATTACAGTGTTTCGTTCTTTTTTTGAAGCAATGCCTTTAAGCGTAGCTAAATATTCCAAAAGGCTCTCTGCCGACATTTTGGGATAAACGCCAAACTCCTGTGGTAGGTATCCTAAACTTTTTCGCAAATCCATTGGCTTTTTCAATACATCTATGTATTCAAAAACAACCGAACCTTCATCGGGACTTTGTAGGGTCGCAAGTGTTCGCATTAAGGATGATTTGCCTGCTCCGTTAGGTCCAAGCAAGCCAAACATACCTTTCTGTATTTCCAAAGTAATATTGTCTAAGGCTTTAACACCGTTAGGATAGGTTTTTGAAAGGTTATTTATTTTTAAAATCATTTGTTTTTCACTTGTAGTGTCAATATGACGATGGAATTTCGTTTATTGTTACAGATGGTCGTTCGGTATGCTTGCCGCTAACGGATCAGGTATTGCCGAAGTGCAGAAAATAGAATTCCGTCGGCCTTGGCAAGTGAAGCCGAAATTTATACTTCAAAGATGAGGGTTTGCATATAGCTAAGTTTATAACCTCCTCCCCGATATGCAGCTAAAATGAAAAACAAAAGCTGGATAATGCATTCCATAAGACTGCATTTTGGAAATACCATGTTGGCGGTTCGTGCTGTCAAAGAAATAAGTCCGTAATTCTTAAAATAAAGCGTTGGTCAAAGTTGGTACTTAAATTACAAGTAATTGCTATTGTCAACTGCTCTTCAGGATAAACCAAAAGAAAAGAACGACCGCCAATCGAACTTCCACCATGATAAGCATATTTTCGTTGCAGACTATCCTTGTCTAATTTCCAGCCAATTCCATAGGCTATCTTTTCACCATTTTGTAAAGTGCCTTCACTCCAAAACGTTTGTAATGTAGGCTCGCTTATAAATTGATGCTTTGATAGCTTTTGGGTCATACAGATGAGGTCAAGTGGGGTTGAGAGAAAACCGCCGCCGGCCCATTTGTTTGAATTGTTGACATGATAGCCGTTAACAATCTTTCCCATTGATTCGTCATAAAATCTCACCCTATTGCTAATGATACTGTCATTAAAGTCAGGAACAGTGTTTCGCAAACCCATCGGAGCAAGAACGCTGTCACGCATGTAAATCAGAAAATCCTTGTGGGCCGCACCTTCAATAGCAGCACTTAACAACACGTAGCCATAAGTAGAATAGCTATATTTTGTACCGGGTTGAAACAGCAGTGAGTCGTCTTTGAAAATGGAAATAGCTTCCTTTACGGTGTCATAGTTTTTATCGCTTACATATTCCCCGTTTCTATAGTTGTAATCACGTATTCCTGCGGTATGGGAAGCAAGTTGGTGGATAGAGACAGGATATTTTTTTTCTGGGAAATACGGAACATATTTTTGAACAGGGTCTGAAAGATGAATGGCGTTTTGTTCAATCAGTTTTCCTAATGCAAGAGCAGTTAAGGTTTTGGAAACACTGCCAATGCGAAACTTAGATTGCAAAGTTACGGGCACTTTGTTTTCGATGTCTGCATAGCCAAACCCCTGCGCCCATAAAATCTTGTCCTTTGTTGAAACACAAACAGCCAACCCCGGAATGCTTTTCTCCTTCATCAAAGAGTCAATCAGTTTTTGAGCTGTTTCAATTTTTGCCAAATATTTTCTGTCGACGAAAAGGGACTTTGTTTGGTCTATTGTCTGTGCGTTGCCTATACCGCTTAGCAACAGAAAAAAGGTTACTAATTTTTTCATTTTCAAAGTAAGTAAGGTTCGTCTGAGCATGACCGCCAACGTTTCGGGGGTTTGCGATGGCGGGAAGTTTTAGCACTAATCTTGTTCGGAGAACTGAATTTCCACCTCTTACAAGTGTGTCTGCGAAGCACGGCCCCCCTATCGCCAATTCCTTGTTACAAGCAGTTTTTTATTCATTCATCCATTTTTTTGAGTTAGTCTGAATAATTTGAATTTCTTTTTTGTTCAGTCCAACTTTTTGTAACAAGATTTCTTCATATTTGCTAGCATTATACAAAGGGTAATCTGTACCGAATAAAATATGTTTTATTCCAATTTTATGAATGTAAGTATTCAATATTTTGAATTCTTCATCAGATAACTTATTCATCCCTTCACTGTTCTTATCCAATGCAACGGCTGAAATATCGAGATAAATTGTATGCCGTTCCGAAATTTTATCTCGTAATTTCTCATAAGCAACTATGAATGCTTTAGTTTTATCAGAGAATCCGCCCGATGTCCCAAAATGAGCCATATTTATTTTTATTGGCCTTAAATTTGCCAAGACGGAATCCACTAATAAAGCCAAATCGTCTTTTCCAAATTTTGGGTGCCAATTATCAAAATGTAAAAGAATGGGCAATTGCAATTCCGATGCTTTTTCAAAAATTGACTTTACTTTTTCTAAATGCTCTGGTTCTGTCAAATATACCTGTGATGCATTAAAATGAAGTTTTAAGCCAATACCCTTGTTAGATTGAAAACACCTTTCAATTTCATCATTGGAATAATCTCTTAACGGATTGACCGTAATGAAGGGTCTGACTTTACTGGGATATTTGCTGGTTGTTTCCAGTAAGTAATCGTTCTCTTCTTGAAGCTTTTCTTTTGGGTTCTCACCTTGAAAATACTCTGGATTTTCATAAACGTAACCCATTCCAATTAAGTCTATCTTTGTTGCACCAACATTGGATAAAATTGTATCAATGTTAAAGTAGTTGGCTTCTGTTCTTCCAAAAGGAATTCCTATTGCCTTCCAATCAGAAATTAAGCCGGGACTCATCAAATGAACGTGACAATCATATAATTGAGTTTCGTTATTTTTTGAGTGTGAATTGGTAAGTTTCGGACTACAACAAACCGGTATCAAAAACAGATACAGAAATAGTAAAACTCTCATTTTTTAATTCTTAATTTATGTGGACTTGTTTTAGGTATTCTTTCAATTATCCCTCTTGCTTCCAAGTCGAGTTTGACAGTAACAATATACCAAACTACTTTTCCATCAAACGTATCAGTGAGTTTTTCAATGGCAAGGTCGTTCAAATCTTCATAAGTAATTTCCTTATGCTTTTCAATGGTTTCAATTATGAAATCTTTTATGATGTCATACCTTCTTTTAAGTATATTAACACCTTTCTTACCTTGGGGGTGAAGGGTTAAAATTTTATTATCGTCAAACATTTTGGCCATTCTAAGTTAACAAATCGATTATTAGAAATAACATTAGTCACTCAATCGTTTATGAAAACCTTCAAAATAGCGGGTAAACGCGGTTTGCTATTGATAAGTGTAAGGTAGAGACATGACTAAAGCACCTAGTATAATTCTTCAATTATTGACAAAGTACTTTTTAAAGATGTTATGCGCCGTTTCAACCCACATATCACTTCACCTTGACAACGGCGGTCTCAGCAATTCTATCGTGAACGGCTTGCCTGTTGTCGTACCAGGCCGCCTGTAGGAACCCAAAACCGGCTTCAAGGGCCGAGGCTCCATAACCGAGAGATCTTTCCAAAGACTGCCAGAGAGATAGTCTATTTCCTTTAAGTGAAACTACGCGAATTTTGAGCAGTTTTTTACCAAGGGTGTAACCGTTCCAGAGATAGGTTAGAAAACCAAAGTATATTAGTAGGGCAATTACACCTTTGAAGCTGTGGAACGGATCAAAAGGAACGACAAATTTGTCCGTCACGCCGGACTTGAAATCTACGTATGCCGTAGGCAAGCCAATCAAAATAACAAAGAACAGGATAACGAAAAGATCGACAACAAAGGCAACAACACGAGACCGGAAGGAAGCCAGTGGTCTGCCCTCCAGAGACCGAAGGTGGTCAAGGTGTCTGGCGCGGAATTGTGAGTCACGACTAATTAATTGCATGGCAGTCTCGTATCAGTAGATTGAAATGGCGCATAACGTTTCTGTGGTTTGCAATGGCGTGGAGCTTTAGCACTAAACTGCATTTGGAGAACTGAACTTCCACCTTGCACAAATCTGTCTACAAAGTACGGAACTCCCGCTATCGCCAATCCCTTGTTAACAGCAGTGTTTCTGTCTGTCGTGTCGCTCGTCATGTGACTTCACCCAACTCTTAAAATCTTTTCCATTTTTTTTCCTTTCGCCAATTCGCCCACCAATTTATCTAAATATCTCACTTGTCGCGTTAATGGATTTTCAATTTCTTCTATCCGATAACCACAAATTACTCCAGTAATTAGTGGTGCATTGGGGTTTAGTTTTGCTCTCTTAAAAAATGTTTCAAAAGTCACTTTCTCGTCAATGAGTTCTTGTAGTTTTCTGTTATCAAAACCTGTCAACCATTCTATTACTAGATGTAATTCTGCTTTTGTTCTGTCTTTGCTCTCAACCTTAGTAACATAGTGCGGATACACCGATGCAAATGTCATTTTTGCAATTCGTTCATTGTGTTCTGGAGTTATTTTCATATTTTATGCCTTAATGTTGTCTGTGAAATGTTGTCAGTCGTGTTAGGTGATTGTCTGTCCGCAATAATTTTTTGTATAAAAGTGAAAGGTGGACAGTCCACCTTCGGCTTTACAAATTGTCGTGATTGGTACGGTTTCAGGACATAGGTTACAGTTTGTACTCAGGACATAGGTAACACTTCTTCATTAACTTCAGTTAGTATTCTCACCAAAATGGAGGTACTAACTATGCCATGGAAGGAGACCCGAGTTATGGACCAAAGAAAAG
>JAEUSK010000287.1 GCA_016787925.1 bacterium
CAAAATGTTTCTGCGGAGGAGCATGAATTGTTAATCAGACATGATGGATATGACGACTTCAAGACCAAGTTATTGTTCGCTGAAAACGAAGAAAAGAAACTTAATGTTTCTATGAAATTAGCTCCTGTTCAATTTCCAGCAGGCGTCGACACGGCCTTTTTGACAATTTCGTCCAAGCCCGAAATGATCGCAGTCCAATCCAATACAGGCAAGTTTATCGGATACACACCGCTGTCCAAAGTGCCATTCCCGGCTGGAAAACACACGTTTGTTTATTCACAGGAAAACTATGCAACTCAGACTAAAGACATTGACCTCCGGAAAGGTAAGGAATACAAAGACGCGATTAATTTGGAAGTCAAAAAAGGGTTAATATCCGTTTCAGATGTGAATCCGAAAAAAGTTCAAGTCCTTCTGCATGGCGTGCCGCTCAAAGCCGAAAAAGACGGCGTGACATATGTCGTTCCATTCGGCAAGCAAAAAATTACTCTAACACAAGAAGGTTTTAAACCATTTGAACAAGAAGTGGTTATCAGCAGTCAAGAAGTCCTCAAACTCAACTCGACATTAGAACAGCTATTTGGCGCCATTTATATTACATCCATTCCTAGCGAAGCGGATGTATTTATTGACGGCAACAACGCGGGCAAAACTCCTTTGAAACTTGACAAAATCGCGGCAGGACAGCGTGAAATCAAGGTTCAAAAAGGAAGCCTGCTGTCGATAAAGAAATTTACCGTTATGGAGAACCAGGAAAACAAGCTGACCGACCTTAAATTACTTGCTTCGGTAGGGTATTTGAAACTAGTCGTGAATCCCTGGGCTAAAATCTATGTGGACGGCAAATCGGTGGGATCGTCTCCGCCTATGGACAATCTGGAGTTGAAGCCTGGTACGTACAAAATAAAAATAGAAAATCCGGCATATAAACCGGTTACAAAAAATGTAACCATTAATGCCGGGTCAACCACTTCGCTACAACACGATTTTAAGTGACAAGGTGCATCATGACAAAATTATTCTTTCCGGCCGTTTTGATGTTGTTAGTTTTTGGCTGTGCCACTAAAGAAGCCGCCAATGCAACAAAAGACAGCAAAGCTAAACAACATATTAAAACAGGCCCCGACAATGCATTGAAAAATGGCCTGGAAGCTTACAAAGTTCGCGATTACGATAAAGCGAAATCTTCTCTTCTCAAAGCAACGCAGCAAAAACTCTCTACTAATGATCTCGTTTCCGCCCACAAACACCTTGCTTTTATTTATTCTCTTCAAGGCAAGGAAGATGACGCTTACAAAGAATTCAGCAACGCATTTAAGTTAGACAAAAAATTTAAACTGGATAAATCAGAAACAGGACATCCGGCTTGGACGCCTTCTTTTCAATGGGCTCAGAAAGAATCGGCCTTGATTAACGCCAAAGGTACCGAACTTTTTGACGATGGAAAAGCGTATTATTCTAAACGCGACAATTCGAATGCTATCCGATCACTCGAAGCCGCAGTTTCGAAAGAAGATTTGAAGACAAGCAAGAAAGTAGAGGCGTATAAACTCCTTGCTTTTATTTATGCTGTTGATCGAAATCCCGCGCAGGCTAAGCTCGCATTTAAGAAAGCCTTTGGATTGGACAATTCTTTTCAACTGGACAAGTCGGAATACGGCAATCCGGTCTGGACACCGCTGTATGATGAAGTCAAAAAACAATATCAAAAAAAATAGAATTAATATTATATCGGAGAACATGTGGCTGCATTAGTACTGCTCGAAAAAGACAATACCTCGCATCGTTTTGTGATCGAGAAAAACGATACGACCGTTGGGCGCCGGCCGGAGAATGATTTTCTGATTGCCAATGTCATGGTATCTGGAAAACATGCAAGACTTACTCTGCAGAATAATCAATACCTGATAACAGACCTCAACAGTACGAACGGTACATTTGTGAACGGCGTTCGTATCTCCGCGCCGACGGAAATTAAGCATAAAGACCACATCAATTTCGGCGCAGTGGATCTAATTTTTTTGATTGATGAAAATGCAACGATCGAATTCGATAAAGAACGCTTTTTCAAGCCGGCTGAAAATGCAGCCCTTCCATCAAAGAAACCGGCAGATACCGGTTATGCGCCGGAGATATCCCCCACGACGCTTCTGGACAAGTTCCAGGCTCTTAAGAAGGTTGTCCTTAGCGGCACTGCGGACCGAAACTCTATCAGTTCGCAATTTCTTGATCTGGAGCATGCTGTCCATATTATGGACAACCAATTGCATGAATCAGAAAATTTTCAGCAAAAACTTAACGTATTGTACGAGATCGGAAAAGTAATCAATCTGATTTTTGAAGAAGACGAGCTTCTGAAGACCATTTTGGATTTGGGGCTGAAAGTGATGAAAGCAGATTGCGGTTTTATTATGCTTTACAACGATAGGAATGAACTGATACCAAAAATTTCACGTAAAATAGAATCGGATGAGATCAGCACCTCTTCGCCAACATTCAGCACTACGATTTCCAAACGTGTTGCCGAAACAGCGGAAAGTATTCTAACATCGGATGCGCAGAATGACGACCGGTTTCAGAGCGGCGCAAGTATCATTTCACATCACATACGATCCGTGATCTGCTCGCCTTTAAAGAACAAAGACCAAAAAGTCATTGGCGTCATTTATGTCGGTTCGAATGTCATGTCTAACGTCTTTTCCAAAAGCGACGTTGACCTGCTCGAGGCTTTCTCCAACCATGCGGCGATCGCAATTGAAAATGCACGCCTCTACGAAGATAAGCGCCGTAAAGAGCATCTTAAGGCGGCTTTAGAAAGGTATGTATCGAAACAGATCGCTGAGAAAATTATCAGCAATGACGCTTCCGGCGACATACGGTTTCAGCCCGAAAAACGTGAGGTGACGCTGGTCTTTTCCGATGTTCGCGGATTCACCACGCTGGCGGAAAGCATGAGCCCGGAAGAAATGGTAGAGATATTGAACCGCTATTTTACTAAGATGATCGATATTATTTTTAAGTACGGCGGTACACTGGACAAATTCATCGGTGACGCTATTATGGCCATGTTTGGCGCGCCGGCTACAACCGGTGATGATGCCGGAAATGCAGTTATGGCTGCCCTCGAAATGCAGGAAAGCCTCATTGCTTTTAATGAAGAGCAGATTAAACTTGGAAAGCCACCATTGAAAGTCGGCATTGGTATCAATTCGGGCATTGTCGTTGTTGGAAATATCGGTTCCGATCAGCGGATGGAATATACGGCCATCGGTGACAGCGTCAATCTGGCTTCACGCCTGGAAGGCGCCAACAAAGAGTACGGCACTCACATCATGGTCAGTGAGTGGACGCAGGAAAAAGTGCAAGACAAGGTCATTTCACGTGAATTAGATTTGATACGCGTCAAAGGCAAGGAAAAGCCCGTCAAAGTATTCGAGGTAGTTGCATCAGCTTTGGCCGGCATCTCCAACGATCAGAAAAAAGCCATTGAAGCATATAACAAAGGATTGGTTGCCTATCGAAAACAAAAATGGGATGAGGCAATTTTAAACTTTAAAGCTGCGCTGACCATCAAACCCGAAGACGGACCGTCAAGGGTTTATATAGAACGCTCAGAAGCTTTTAAGAAGAATCCTCCGGAAGGCAAATGGGACGGCGTCTTTATAATGCATACCAAGTAGCCGTTTGTCAAGTCCTCATCGGATCACATTAGAATAAAATAAATATTATTATTTTGTTTGTCCTGTAAATTATAGTACATTTTTGTTGCCGGCCGTCAGAATTACTCATGATGGCAACTGTCGATATAAAATGCAAAGTTGATGTTTACAGCGGCGCAGCAGTTGCTGTAAATCCTTATCCCATGGGGAATCGGGTTCACTGATTTTTCAGATTCAGCCCCAGTCAAGATTGAAAGGAGAACTATGAAACTCGATGAATTAATTTATGATTGGAATCTGGAAGCCATGCCGGGCGTCCGGCCTTCACAGCAGATTGAATTAGACGATGAGACGCTCCGAGACGGACTTCAGTCTCCATCCGTAAAAGCGCCAACCATTGACCAAAAGATCGAGCTCCTGCATTTGATGGAAAAACTTGGTATTCATTCCGCTGATATTGGATTGCCCGGAGCGGGACCTCATGTATTGGAACATGTTGTCCTCCTCGCAAAAGAAATTGTCAATAACAAGATGAAGATTCGGCCAAATTGCGCAGCGAGAACGCTGAAACAAGATATTACTCCTATCATTGAAGCCTCCCAGAAAGCAGGAATCAAAATTGAAGCGTGTACCTTTATCGGATCCAGTCCCATTCGACAATACGCAGAAGGATGGACGATCGATCAGTTATTAAAATTTACCGAAGAGGCCGTGACTTTTGCTGTTCAAAATGGACTGGATGTCATGTATGTTACCGAAGACACAACGCGGGCAAAGCCGGAAGACATTCGAAAACTCTATCAAACGGCCATTAGATGCGGCGCGACACGTCTTTGTATTTCCGATACGGTCGGCCATGCAACCTGCGAGGGCATCCATCGCATCATTAATTATATGAAAGAAATCATATTCATGACCAATCTTGATATCAAGATCGACTGGCATGGACATAATGATCGAGGTCTTGGCGTATCCAATGCGATTTGCGCCATCCACGCCGGCGCCCACCGAGTTCACGGCACAGGAGGCGGTATTGGCGAACGCGTCGGTAATGTGGCGATGGATCAACTCATGGTTAATCTCAAAATGAAAAATTGGATTCAAAACGACCTCAGTTACCTCCCGGAGTACTGCCAGAAAATATCAAGCCACACCGGCGTGCCAATTCCCATCAACTACCCGATTTTCGGAAAAGACGCATTCCGCACCGCAACAGGCGTGCATGCCGCAGCAATTCTTAAATCACTGAATTTAGGAGATATGGAACTTGTCGACCGTGTGTATTCAAGTGTTCCGGCAAATATGTTTGGACTCGAACAAGTAGTTGAGATCGGCCCCTTGAGCGGTGAATCCAACGTCATTTTTTGGCTAAAAAAACGTAAGATCGAACCCAGGGACGAATTGGTCAAAAAAATCTTTCAGGCGGCAAAACAATCAACAGTCATCCTTTCGGACGAACAGATTTTTGCTTTGTGTAAATAAGGTAATGAATGGGGTCCCGTTACATCTTTTCAATCATATTTTTACTTCACTGCACGTCGTCTGTTTTTTCACAACTGAACACCTCAGGGAAATACTGGATTATCTTTACCGATAAACCGGTTCTGAATTCGTCTTTAGAAAAAACCATTCTGCAAAACTTACCAGCCCGCACCATTGACCGCCGGCAAAAGAATAGCACATTAGAGAAGACTATTGACCACTATGACATGCCGGTCAATAGCATATATGTCGACCACATAAAATCATTACATATCGAAATCATCGCGGTCTCAAAATGGCTTAATGCTGTCAGCGTTCAGATAGATGCAGAACAGAAGGCAATCGTTGAGAAACTGCCGTTTGTCAGGTTAGTTAAACCGGTTTCGCGTGCGCAAACCAATGTTTTGATAAAACATGAAAATGAAATTACAGCCGATGGTGAAATGCCTTTTATTTTGGATTACGGTTCATCCTACAGCCAAAATGCAATGATAAATACACCCGCAGTTCATCAACTAGGTTTTTCGGGCAGCGGCGTCCTGATCGGTATGATCGATACCGGTTTTAATCTTGACCACATCGCTTTACGAAACGTCCACGTTGTCGATGATTCAGATTTTGTTGAACGCGATAAAGACGTCAGTGAAAATATTGCAGGCAAGAGTGGCAGCAGTCACGGCACCTATGTACTCTCAGCGATTGCGGCCTATGATCCGGGAAAACTTATCGGAACGGCATTTGGCGCTTCCTATCTTCTCGCGCGAACTGAGAACGATGACGGTATCGGGCAAAAAGCCGAAGAAGACCACTGGATTTCAGCACTTGAATGGCTTGAAGAAAAGGGCGCAGACATAGTCAGCAGTTCAATCAGTTTTTTTGACGAATTTCAAAACTCATCTTACAATTATACCTTGGCTGATCTTGATGGCAATACGGCACTGACTACATTGGCAACGAATATCGCATTTAATAAGGGCGTATTGGTTTTTAATTCCGCCGGTAATATGGGGACGCGCGGCGCCGGATATCTCGGTACTCCGTCCGACGGAAAAAAAATGATTGCCGTCGGCGCCATATATGGTGACAGCACGGTGACTACTTTCAGTTCGAGAGGGCCAACTAAAGACGGCCGGAAAAAACCCGATATCGCAGCGCTTGGCTTTAATGTTAAAGTTGTCGGAAATGATACCAGTCATTATGATATCTTAAGCGGGACGTCGTTATCAACACCATTGACAGCGGGCTTGGCGGCCCTCGCACTTGAAGCAAACCCAAGTTGGTCGTCAAAACAACTCTACGACGCCGTAAGGAAAACTGCAAGCGCTTCATCAAAACCAAATAATGAAATCGGATTTGGCATACCAAACGCGCTCAAGGCCATGACATATGAT
>JAEUSK010000306.1 GCA_016787925.1 bacterium
CGTCCTTTTTTGTAACACAATTTTCGAAGAAAAAGTCGGGCTCGATTCTCACTTTTTCCAATAAATTCAAACGTTTGCAGATCCATACACTAATTTAATCATTTTAAATTTAGTGCAAGATCTTTTATAATTACCAAAAATAATATCTTTAAGCGTTTTTGTACCAGGTATGTCGTTGCAAAAAGAGTATTGAAGTTATATTATTTTTTCTCTATCTTGCAAACGCTTCTTTAAATACCTGCCGAGGTGGTGAAATGGCAGACACGCTAGTTTCAGGTACTAGTGCCCGCAAGGGCGTAGGGGTTCAACTCCCCTCTTCGGCACAGTGACGAACGATTTCATACCAGAACTTCAAAAGGGAACCACGCGCTCCCTTTTTTTATTTTAAAGCCTTGATCACGACAACGGTAATATCATCCGATTGTGGTGCATTTCCTTCAAAATCTTTGACTGCCTGGGCGATAAATTCGGTGCATTCTTTGGCAGACAGGCCGGAATGGGTTTGAAGTAATTTTTCCAGGCGCGGCTCTTCAAATTGTTCCTCTTTTTCGTTCATGGCTTCTGTAACGCCGTCGGTGAACATCACGATTTTTTCATTCGGCTGAAGCCGGATCGTCTCGAATTCATAAGGCACATCCGGCATAAGCCCCAGTAGAAGTCCGCCCTTGTCCAGTGTTTGCAAAGACCTATCTGCTTTGACCCAATAAGGTGGATTGTGGCCGGCATTAACGTAAGTAAATGTTCGGTCCTTGATATTCAGGATACCGCCGAAAAAAGTGATGAATTTATCCGCCGTCGTATTGGCGTGAATAATATTGTTTACTTTTGTAACGAGCTGATCAAACGCTTTTACCTCGGTGCTGAGCGCAAGCAAACTGGCCTGAACATTACTCATCAACAATGATGCAGGAATACCCTTGCCTGACACATCGGCGATAGCAATAATATAGTTCTCCGCATCGACTTTGATCACGTCAAAATAATCGCCGCCGACCTGTTTTGAGGAAATATTGACGCCAAAAACTTCGAATGTTTCCAGGTCGGGGAAAAATTCAGGCAATAAGCCAATCTGGATATTCCGCGCAACAAGAAGTTCCTCCTCCAGTCGTTTTCTTTCCAATGAATCTTCAAATAGCCAGGCGTTTTCAAGCGAGATCATTGCCTGATTTCCCAGTGTATAAAGAAAATCCAGCTCTTCCTTGGTGTATGCTTTTTTTGAAATACGGTGCCCTAACAGTAAAATGCCTTTGGTGCGTTCCTGAGAAAGCATGGGTACGACCGCTACGACATTGTGTTGAGACAACTCATAATTTAATTTGTTGTCCTCAGCATCTTCAAGATTGTAGGGATGAGTTACTTTAAATAGCAGTTCCAAAAAAGTCTCTCCAAGATCCAAATTTGGGAATGACCTTTTTTCTAAAGTCTGTACTGTGTCCTGGCGACGAACGAGGATTACAAATTTATTTAACATCATTTCGCCCATCAAGCCGTAAGATAACAAGCGTGCAATCTTTCCGGATTCAAGTGTTGCGTTAAGCTCTTTCCCGATATCAAAAAGCGTATTTAGTTCCTGGATCTTTTTGTCGAGCCGGGCATTGACGGTCCTTAATTCTTCAAACACAATACCGTTCTGAATACTGGTTGCGGCGATATTGGCAATAGAGGACAGAAATTCGATCTCGCTCTCGATATAATTCTTTCCGATAAGTTTCTTACCGAATGTCACGAGTCCCAGAACGTCATTGCGTAACATGATCGGAACGAATAGTCTGATTTCAAATTGTGTAAAAAAAGATAACCACGGGTATTGATCGTCATTCAATTCTTCGATGAGAAAAGGCTTAAGCGGGAGTTGGGGAAGCGCGATTTTTTTTCCGATGAGGTCGCGTGCAAGGCCCTTGAGTGTGAATATTTCATATTGGTCATCGCCGCGATGCAGAAGAAAAATTCCTTTATTGATCATCATTCTCCCCATCGGGGACAGAAGAATATTGTCTACGATCGAGGTCAAATTAAGCGACGAGTTCAAAAGCTGGCTTATTTCAAATAATGCGGAGAGTTCGAGCAGTTTCCGGTCGACGTCATCCTGAACTTCACCCTTGATCAGGGCTTGTTTATCGTGTTCTCTTTTTTCGGAATCGTCCATCACAAACGGTCTCTCCATTCGTTCTTAATTTTGTTTTTACGGTCGCCCAGTTTTTTTTTCTGACGGCGGCTGATATAAATCATATACGTAAAAATAATTAGCCCAAAAAAGATGGCCACGGTATGCAAAATATCAGAATTCATACTTACGCTAATTGGGATTCGACGTGATCCATGACTGCATTGGTTTTTGTGTCAACTTCTTCCATGATCACGGAAGCTTCGAGCCTTATTTTTTCAATGAAGCCGGTATCTTTAAGCGATGCCAGATTAATTTTTACATTATAGTAGGCTCCGCGGCATCCTGCGCGAAGCAAAAGTGCGGCGACTCCTGCGTCGCTGAGCGCATTGGTATTGCCGTTATGAGCCACGAACTCGCTAAGTTCAACCGCCTCCCGGCAAACGTTCATGACATCCAGTGGAACCATCGTAGCCTCTTTTGTGGCCGACTCTATGGCGGCAGCGCGGGCATTTTTTTGTTCATCCGTATCTTTGGGCATAGCAAACGCGCTCATAACCAGATTAAAGGCATCAGTGTCTTTGTCGATTAGCTTGGTCAATTTGGATCTCAATTGTTCTGAATGATCCAATGTCGATTTCATACCATTTTCAACCGGCGCATATTTTTTCTTGCCGATCGTCAAATGGCTTACCATAGCGATCAGGGCGGTACCAAGCGCGCCCGCCAAAGCAGACACACTGCCGCCGCCCGGCGCCGGAGAAGAAGAGGCTAATTCATTTAAGAATTCTGAAACGTTTCTTGCAATGAGTGACATATAGAGGTTCCCATTTAAATAGTGTAAAAACGGATAAGTTCGGTTGATCTGAGATAGTTACAAACTCCTTAAATATCATTTTTATGCAGTTACAGTTTTATTCCGCTATAAGCCGTAACGATGCCGAACGTCATATTAAATAAGCGCACGTCCGTAAACCCGGATTGTTTCATCATATTTGCGAATTCGCCTCGCTCCGGGAAGTTCAACACGGAATGAGGTAAATAATGATAAGCCTCTTTGTCCGACGAGATCAGTGATCCGATGCGGGGCAATACATGCATAAAATAGAACTGATAGAGTTGCTTAATGACCGGCCACGTGGGTTTGGAAAACTCAAGAACGACGATCACTCCGGCATTGGTCAGCACCCGCGCCATTTCATTCAGTGTCCCTTGTATATCTTCCACGTTACGGATACCAAATGCAATGGTTGCGGCGTCCATCGATTCGCTGGGGAGCGGTAAATTTTCTCCTTCGCCGCACACCATGGCAATAGAATCTGACACATCTTTTTTAATTATTTTTTTGTTCCCAACCATAAGCATATTGAACGACAAGTCAACTCCAACAACTTTTCTGGCGCCGCGTTTTACTGCCATAACGGCGATATCTCCGGTGCCGGTAGCGAGGTCAAGGAGGCGAGGGTTCATATTAAAATTAATCAGCTTTAAGGCCTGATGACGCCAATAAAAGTCAATCCCTAAACTCAGGAAATGATTCAGGAAGTCATAACGTGAAGCGACCTTGTCGAACATATTCTGCACGTATTTTTTCTTTTTGGACGGCGAAGGGAGGTAGGCTGTTTCTGAATGGACGTTATCGGTGCTCAATATGGAAATCCTTTTTGCGTAAGAGGTTACAACCGCAAAAAGGTAGTAAACAATTTACTTTTTTGCCAACGAAAAAAACAGGGATAATGGCGCTGAACAACTCATACCCGGTGAATCAGGATTTGAGCGCATTACGCAGATATGAGTGTAATGCTAAAAACAAAACGGCGAGCGCTGTTATTTGATATCATCCAGTGTTTTGAATTCGTAACCTTGTTTTCTCAGTTCTTTAATGATGGAGTCCATGGCCTCGGTATTATCTTTGGAGACCGCATGCATCAGGACAATGACTCCGTCACGGGCGCCTTTTACGATTTTGTTGTAAGCAAATTCTTTACCGCGTTGAAGATTCGTATCCCAATCGTCATAGGCCAGGCTCCAGAATATGGTTCTGTAGCCTAAAGATGAAGCAACGGCGAGGCTGCGGCGGCTGAATTCACCGCTCGGCGGACGAAAGTAGATCATTTTTTTCTCAAACAAGTCAAAAAAATCACGTTCCAGTCCTAGTATTTCATTCTTAGCATCCCGAGCGCTTAACTGCGGCTGACTTAGGTGATTGGCTGAATGATTTCCAATAATATGGCCGTCTTTGATCATACGTTCAACGACTTCCGGAGCCTGCTTCAAATATCCTCCCGTAATAAAAAAAGCGGCTTTGACGTCGTTTGTTTTGAGAATATCAAGAATCCTGGACGTATATCCGTTTTCATATCCGCAATCGAATGTAAGATAAATATTTTTACCCGGTTCCGCATTTTCATAGATTGCATGATATTGGTTAAGCAAGTCTCTGATAGGTTGCGAAATATCCTGTTTACGCCAGGACCAGCCGAATGGTATGCTCGGCAGTGATGCCAGTTTCTTATCTTCCGCCAGTTTTTGCGGATCATCTTCCGTTTGATCTTTAGAATCCAAAGACTGAAGGTAATAAGCAAATGCGTCAATGCCCTGAACGATCGCGCCCGAAATTTCGTTTTTGTTATTAAGCATCTTTTTCAGGTCGGCTTCATTACTGGCAAAACCCAATTCAATCAGAACGCCTGTATCCATTTCCCGCAGCACTTTGTAATCACGTTCGATAATACCGGTTATGTTCCGGCCCTGCCCGTGCATCTCCATGAGCTGGCCGAGCGTTCCGCGAATAAATTCCGCAAGTTTTCTGCTCCTATAATTATGATCCTCTTTGATATAGATTTCGGTTCCATGGACAGACGGATGTTCAAAATTATTCCAATGCAAACTGACAAACAGCACCTTTTTATTTACATCGGTACCGAACTTTCGTGCGCGTGCGGCGCGCGTGTGAATGGAAAGTGAGGAATCATTGGCTGCCGTCTTGGTTAATTTGACGCCTTGATAACCCTCACTGATTAATTTCTTCTCGATTAATTGAGCATATTCCCAAACAATATCTTTTTCAAAATATTCAATACCGTCCAGTGTTGCCGAAAATCCTTTGTCTATATATTTCGTTCCGCCGTGTCCCGGATCTAGTACGATAACATAATGGTCGTTAATGAACTTATTAGGCAATTGAACGCCGCGGCGAATAGTTCTCCGCGCTTCGAGTAAGATATCCTGAATGGCTCCGGTGACTATATTGCTTGTGTCCGCACCGGCTTGTTTCTTAGAACCATCCTGGACAGTCTTTAGGCTATCCTGATCTGAGCGGACAAAACGGCCGTGCGCTTCAAGCGGATTAAACGTACTCGTTATGCAAATCGATACTGCAAGCATTGCAGTGGCTGTTTTTTTTCTGTTCCA
Source organism: bacterium (assembly GCA_016787925.1). GTDB lineage: Bacteria > CLD3 > CLD3 > SB21 > SB21 > SB21. The sequence goes on from JAEUSK010000306.1 coordinate 5,519, forward strand.
GTTTCTTAATAAACGACTAATTGTTGAAAAGGGTTGAAGCATCTTGAATGGTTTCAATTTTGTTAATCTCAATTTTCGCAAAAATTTCGTTAAACATAATTCATATCGGTTAGCAAATCAATTAAATTTTATTCCCTTGAAACTTCAAAAATAAATGAACTAATTGTATTTGATTACAAGTCAAGTCCTCAAATACGAATTTAGGTGCACATTATGCCGGAACACAGAAATAAAAACGATATTCAGCGTCGATGGGACGCCCTCAAGAAGGTACCATTCGGTAAACGTCTGTTTGACCTGCTGATAAAACTTTATATCCCGTATACGGGAAGTATGTCAGCGCATGTTCAGGAATTAAGGCCAGGATATGCAAAGGTCAGCCTGCGCGACCGGCGAAAAGTAAGAAACCATTTAAAATCGGTTCATGCCATAGCCCTTGCCAATTTGGCCGAATACACCGGTAATCTGGCGCTCGTGTGCGGCATGCCGGAAGACGCGCGTTTTATAGTTAAAAATATTTCAATCGACTATGTAAAAAAAGCCCGCGGGACTTTAACAGGCGAGTGCCAGGCGCCGATAATTCCAAATAATCAGAAACAAGAATTTTCGGTTGAAGTGACAATCAAAAATTCCGATGGGGATGTGGTGGTTAACGGAAAACTACTGACACTGATTGGTCCGATTAAAACTGATTCGAGATAGGATGAATTTATGATTTTCGATACTATTTTTACAAAACAGGCCGGAGTAGAGTTTCCTATAATGTGCGGAGCAATGTACCCGTGCAGTAATCCAGAACTTGTTGCCGCCGTTTCCGAAGCGGGCGGATTGGGTATTATCCAGCCGCTGTCATTGACATACGTGCACGGTTATGATTATTTGGAAGGCATTCGATACATACGACGATTAACAAAAAAGCCGGTTGCTCTGAATGCAACGGTTGAAAAGTCGTCAAAGATATACGAAGACCGTATGCGGAAATGGATAGATATTGGCATAGAGGAAGGGATTCGTTTTTTCGACACGTCCCTGGGAAATCCAAAATGGATTGTCGAAAAGGCGCATGCGGTAGGGGGTATAGTCTATCACAAGGTGACGGAACGCAAATGGGCGCTGAAGGCAGTAGAAGCCGGAGTGGATGGACTAATTGCAGTGAACGATCGTGCGGGCGGCCATGCGGGCAATCATGATCTGCGAAGGCTCTTGGACGATATCCGTGATCTGGGGCTTCCAGTAATCTGCGGCGGCGGGATTGGTGACGAAAAAGATTTCGTCGAAGCGATTAACATGGGATACGCCGGCGTTATGATGGCTACGCGTTTCATAGCCACAGAAGAATGCACGGCACACGCCGATTATAAGAAAGCCATAGTTGATGCGGGTGAAACCGATATCGTACATACGGAACGTGTCACCGGCGTTCCTTTGTCGGTAATACGTACGGAATACGTTGACAGGGTCGGAATTAAAGCGGGGTGGTTAGCGCGAACTTTGCTGAAGCACCGGCAACTGAAAAAAATTATGCGCCTGATTTATGCGTTACGATCACTTCGGCAGCTTAAAAAATCTTCTCTAAACGGCAAAATGTCGTCGAAAGATTATTATCAGGCCGGCAAAAGTGTGCACGGAATTCATTCCATTGAAAACGTGAAGAGTATTGTGAATCGTTTTGTTCTTGAGGCGCAGACGGTCAGACCAATCGAGACGTAGTTTCCGGTCTATCCGGGTGTTTCAGTTTACTGCGTTTTCACTATATTCATGATGCGCAGCATCTTCACATGCCTTTGAACAGGAACGGCGGTGCGTTTTTTCACAGGATCGACACAAAAAAAACCGGACATGGCAGTCGAGATGCGCACAATTAACAAACCTGTCCGTCGTAACGCGGCAGTAATGACATTTGGAGATAATTGTTTCTTCTTCCGTAAAATTAGTACGAACGGCAATCCGTTCGTCAAATACGTAACATTTCCCGTCAAACAACCTGCCTTTAACTTCCGGGTCTTTGGAATAATTGATAATACCGCCATGAAGTTGATAGACTTCTTTATACCCCTCTTGTATTAGAAATGCGGAAAATTTTTCACAGCGAATCCCGCCGGTACAGTAAGTCAAGATTTTCTTATCTTTGATTTCACTTAAGTTTTTCCTGACCCACTCGGGAAATTCTTTAAAAGCCTCAACATTTGGGCGAATAGCTTTTTGGAAATGACCCATGTCGTATTCATAATCATTGCGCGCGTCAATGATGATTGCGTCCGGCTCCTGCATAGCCCTGTAGAATTCCTTTGGCTCTATATACTTTCCGGTCAGGTCGTTGGGGTCGATCGTATCCAGGCCAAAAGTAACAATTTCTTTACGCGCTTTTACCGAAAGTTTTCTAAAAACGTGATGTTCCGACTCATCAATTTTGAATTCCATATCCCTAAATCGATGGTCAAGGCGCATCATGGCGATGTACGCATCAGTTTGTTGTTTCGTTCCGGATAAAGTGCCGTTGATTCCTTCGGGAGCTATGATTATTCGCCCCAGGAGTTCTAATGAACAGCAAAAATCCAGATGTTCCTTTGCAAAACCATCCGGATTTTCAATTTTGACAAATTTGTAATACAATAGAATACGGTATGTGCCCATGAAATTACTTTTTATACGCCTTGATTATTTTTTGCTGCTCAAGCGGGCCGTCAGAGGCATTGGTCTTGACGTTCTCTATTTTTTGAACGACATCATAACCTGCGACCACTTCACCGAAAATAGTATGTTTATTATTTAGCCAGGTCGCCGGTGCGGTTGTGATAAAGAATTGGCTCCCATTGGTTTTTGGTCCCGCATTAGCCATTGCAAACAGGCCGTGGCGATTGAAAGTAGCAGACGGACTGAATTCATCCTCGAAGGGTTTCCCCCAGACCGATTGGCCGCCGCGCCCTGTTCCTGTGGGGTCGCCGCCCTGTATCATAAAATTTTTGATAACCCGATGGAAAATAATTCCGTCATAATACCCTTTTTCAACAAGCTTCTCAAAATTTTCGCAGGCCTTCGGAGCGACCTCCGGCATAAGATTGACCTCAATAGTACCTTGAGAAGTTTCTAAAACAATGGTTGTAGACATATTCTCTCCTTTTTAGTTTGTTTTAAGCGACCGCAATATACATGATATTGTGTAACCGAAAAAGTATTTTCTAAAAAATCTTCGCCATTTTTTAAATTATGACATGCAACAATTTATGAAATTTATCGTTCTATAATCCAACTCGAAAAAAGGAGAACCAATATGGAAGAAAATATAAACAGAACTGAAATGCCGCGGAAACTCTACAAGTCTAGGCACGATAAGATGATTGACGGCGTTTGCGGCGGTGTAGCGGAGTATTTTGGAATGAGTTCTGCCCTCGTACGGGTGTTGTTTATACTTTTCGGTTTTTTTGGCGGCACAGGAATCATCGCATACATTACGGCTATGATCCTTGTTCCTGCAAATCCCGGACATAAACCCGCTCACAATTTATCCGAACAGGAAGCTTATGATATCCAGAACAAAAAAAACGTCAATTACAGCTTGTTCTGGGGAATTATATTGATTCTTCTTGGTGGTGTCCTGTTTTTGGACTTAATAAACATGTTCGAGTTTAGGCGATTCTGGCGACATTTTGACTGGGATTTTGTAGTTCCTATCGCGCTGATCGTTGTAGGGTTATTCCTGATTCTTTCAGGATCAAAATTAAAGACATTTGAAAATAGCCTGACGGAAGCCGGCGCGCAGTCGGATTTCAGAAGAAATTCACATGACAAGAAAATTTGGGGAGTTTGCTCGGGGTTAGCCAATTACACGAGCATCGATGTATCTATTATACGCATACTCTGGGTTGTGTTCACGTTCATGACCTTTCCAATTGGAATCCTCGCGTATGTCCTAATTGCAGTTTTAACTCCGGATGAAAGCAATAACAAGATTTTTGGTTCAAAAACAGTCAATCCATAAAGGAAACAGATATGGAAACAAATGTAACAAATTCGGCCTCTGAAAACATGCAATCCGAAAACGCCGGAGTGGATGTACGAGAAAAGAATCCGCATAAATACCTGATGCTTGGGCTATGGCTTATTGGTATTGGGACAGTTTGGCTCTTGTGGAATGGGGACATGATCCGCTGGGCGGGGATTGAGCGCTTCGGATTTATTATTTTTGGTTTATTTTTACTGGTCAGAACGGTTGTTCTCAAAAAATATAATCTCTTTTGGGGAGGCACTTTCTTGCTTATTGGTTGTTTCCATTTGTATCTCGATAACGTCGGGGATTTTCGTATGCGCGAACTCTGGCCGATGTACCTGTTGATCGCCGGTGGGATGTCTTTGGCCAATTTTATAGTTAATCTAAAGCGGTGGTTTTCGCTAGTAGCGGGCTTGTTTCTGCTCGTATTTGGCGGTGTATATATATCGCAGACTTTTTTCTTGATGCCTTATGATCTTATTATGTGGACGAAGTTATATTGGCCATTGACATTTGTTGTCGCCGGCATTATACTTGTCGCAATAGCCATTGTTAAAGGCCGCAGAATCACGTAAAGGGTGCGTTTTGGAGTTATCAGGAAAACAGAAAAAATATTTGCAGGGGCTCGGGAATAGCATAAAATCCACGGTTTCAGTTGGGAAATCCGGTGTGTCGGACAATACGTTTTTATCCGTTAACAACGCGTTTAATACAAAAGAATTGATCAAAGTTAAGATTCAAGATGGTTGTGATGATATAAAAGAAGATGTGGCGTTGAAGATTGAACGGGGGACGAACGCGGTTCTGGTACAGATTATCGGAAAGACGTTACTGTTTTTTAAACCTCATCGTGATAATCCAAAAATTGAACTTCCCTGATTAGCCTTCCAGTAATTTTTCTTCATCAATAATGATTTGCATGACGTCAGCTCCGGACTTGGAATCAATAAGTTTTTTTCTAAAAGCTGATTGGTTCAACAAGCGGGAAATGCGCGACAACATTTTGATGTGGACGCTGGATGATTTTTCCGGTCCAACCAGCATAAAGACTATACGAACCGGCTTGCCGTCCAAGGCGTCAAAATTAACATCCTGCGGTGTGATACCGAGAGCGACAACTAATTCCTGTACGCCCTGCGATTTCCCGTGAGGGATGGCAACGGAATTACCAATTCCGGTACTCATCATCTGTTCCCGTTCCAATACCGCCTGTAATACTTTTTCGCGGTCCATGATCTTTCCGGACGCGGTAAGTACGTCGATCATTTCCGTAATAATCTCCTTCTTCTCAAATTTCTGGAGCGGAATCTTGATCAATTTTTCGTTTAGTGCTTCGCCAAGTTTCATTCAAACTTTCCTTTAATTTTCGTCAAAATGGCTAAGAGACTTAAATGCCAAAACACGTTCATGTATTACTTCGGACGTCAATTGTTTCAGGGCATTGATACTAAAGTCCTGCACGCAAAACGACGCCATGGCGCTTCCATAGACGACAGCTCTTTTCAGATTTGCTTCGTTTAGTTCGTTAGTTTTAGCGAGGTATCCGACAAACCCTCCCGCAAAAGTATCTCCGGCTCCGGTTGGATCAAAAACTTCTTCGAGAGGATATGCGGGAACAACAAAATGTGAATCTTTCGTCACGATGGCCGCGCCGTATTCGCCTTTTTTAATCACGATAATTTTCGGGCCCATCTCAAAAATGCTTTTAGCCGCTTTGACCAAATTGGTCTGATGCGCCAGTTGTCTAGCCTCGGCGTCATTGATAATAAAAACATCTACTTTTTCCAGCACTTTTCGTAATGCCTTCTGACTGCCTTCGATCCAGAAATTCATCGTATCCAGGGCGACCATCTTCGGCTTATGGACCTGTTCCAATACGCTGAGCTGCAATTCAGGTGCAATATTGCCCAGGAAAACGAATTGGGCGTCTTTGTATTTATCCGGGATGACTGGCTTGAAATTTTGGAAAACATTTAGGTGTGTATAGATCGTGTCGCGCTGGTTGAGGTCATAATTATACCGCCCTGCCCAGCGAAAGGTCTCACCCTGTTCGACTTGTAACCCTGCAAAATCAACGTTGCGTGATTTTAGGAATTCTATTTCGTGCATGGGATAGTCGTTACCCACCACCGCAACAAGGTTGACCGGTGAGAAATAGCTTGCCGATGCACTGAAATACGTGGCTGATCCGCCGACCGCATCATCGACTTTACCGTAAGGGGTTTCCACCGAGTCAAGCGCAACCGAGCCTACAACTAAAATTGACAACTTTTCCTCCGCATAAATAAGTAACACAGTTTCATAAATCGGCGTGCAATGTAATACAACAGTGTCCTAAAAGTCAACGTTTTTCAAGGCGTATCAATTTCCTCTTCGCGCGTCATAAAAGCGGGAGCTGAAACCCCCAGAATATCGAGTCCTTTGGCGATAACGGCTCTCGTGACCTGACATAATGCAAGGCGGGCAAGCGTCAGATCATGGTTAGACGTTATCACACGAAGCGCATCATTCTTTTTTCCTGCCGTCTGATATCGGTGGTATAGTCCGGCTAACTCTTCAAGATAGGTGGTTAGAGGATGTACTTCCAATACCAGCGCAAGCCGATGCGTTAGATCTGGAAATTCCAATAATTTTTGAATTATGTCCTTTTCATCATCGGCAGACAGGAGCGCAAGATCGGCGTTCGCCGAATCAGAAAGGTTGAATCCTTTTGAGATCGCCTTATTTTCAATGGAGCAAATTCTCGCATGGGCATTTTGAATATAAAATACAGGGTTCTCCATCGTTTCTTTCACGGCAAGCTCCAGGTCAAAATTCAAATGAGAATTGTGTCCCCGCATAATTAGAAAATAACGAAACACATCAGATCCCAGCGTATCAAGCAATTCATCAATCGTGACGTAATTCGCTTTGCGTTTGGACATTTTGAGAATCTCGCCTTCTTTAAGCAAAGTCACAAATTGATGGATTAAAACACGTACATGGGAGGTTTCGTATCCAAGAGCTTTTAACCCGGCAAGCACATCCGGGTATTCTGCTATATGGTCAGCGCCAAAAATATCTATGATGTAGTCAAATCCGCGATCAAATTTTGTCACATGATACGCCATATCGGGCAAGCGATAAGTGGGTTCGCCGGTGGATTTCAATATGACTTTATCATTTTCCGCCTTCGGACCGTGTTCATAATCGAATGACGAAGTTTTGAGCCAGAGCGCCCCATCTTTTTCATACGTTAATTGTTTTTCCTTAAAGGCCGTTATGAGCCTTTCAATATTTCCGTTTTTGTAAAGAGTATCTTCGTTGAAGTAGACATCAAATTCAATGTTAAGACGTTTGAGAACTTTCTTGATATCATCAAAAAGAATTTCCTCTGCAACGTTTTTGAATGGGACGAAATCAAAACTCTTCCAGGAATCTCTGTGTTTGTTTAAAATGGATTGTGCAATGTCTCTTATATATGCACCTTCATAATGCTTTTCGGGAAAATCAATGGTTTCACCCAATAGTTCAAAGTAACGTAAACGCACGGACTCACCGAGTTTTTTCATTTGCACACCTGCGTTATTAAAATAGTACTCGCGGGTGACATGAAAACCGGCATTGGATAGAATTCTTGCAATCACGTCGCCGAGAACAGCCTGCCGTCCGTGGCCTATGCTCAGCGGCCCCGTGGGGTTGGCGCTGACAAACTCAACATTCACTTTTTTAGACTGACCAAAAGTATGCATACCAAATTGATCGATATTTTTTTGAATCAAGGCCAGTTGAGTGTAAAGATAATTCGGATTGTAAAAAAAATTGATGAAGCCGCCTCCGGCTATTTCTGCTCTAGTCACTAATTCAGGGTTCAACTTCAAATTAGAAACTATTTGTTGAGCCAGTTCACGTGGATTGATATTCTGTGGCTTTGCCAGTATCATGGCGATGTTAGTTGCAAGATGTCCGAACTTCTCGTCTTTTGTTCGCGTGAAAATAATGTCGCCGTCGTAGGTAATAGAAAGAGAAGACAAAGCGTTTTTTAGTTGGTCAGAAAGATACGTTTTCATTTAAGAAAATCTCCGCAGGGACTTATTGAACTATTTTATTTTTTAAACAGGCTTCGATAAACATATCAATATCGCCGCCCAGAACTGCCTGCGTATTGCTCGTTTCAACGTCCGTTCTGTGATCTTTGACGAGATTGTACGGATGCAGTACATATGAACGAATTTGATTTCCCCAGGCAATATCCATTTTGGTAGCCTCGATTTTATCCAGTTTATCCTGTTCATTTTTTTTCTGCAGAAGGTATATTTTTGAGATCAGCAGTTTCATGGCAATTTCACGGTTCTTGAATTGCGATCTTTCGCTCTGACACGCCACGACAATGCCCGTTGGAATATGCGTGAAACGAACCGCCGTTTCAACTTTATTGACATTCTGTCCGCCTTTGCCTCCGGAGCGGTAAGTGTCAACCCGGAGGTCCGACGGGTTGATTTGAATCTTAGTTTCAATTTCATTCATTTCTGGCATAGCGAATACAGACGCGAAAGACGTGTGCCTACGCGCGTTGGAGTCAAAGGGAGAAATTCTGACCAACCGATGAACACCGCTTTCGCATTTTAGAAGGCCGTAAGCGAATTCACCGGTTATTTCCATGGTTACGCTCTTAATACCGGCGCCCTCGCCGTCAAGAATATCAAGAATCCGGACGCCCATCCCGCGGTCCGACGCCCAGCGCTGATACATGCGCATCAGCATCTCTGCCCAATCCTGAGATTCCGTGCCGCCCGCTCCGGGATGAATGGTCAATACTGCGGTTTTGGTGTCTTCCGGATTTGTAAAATAGGCGCGCAATTCCAGATTAGTTAATTCCTTGCCGAGTTCAATGAGTTCCAAGTCAATGGACTTTAGCGTAGCCTCATCGTTTTCTTCTTCGGCGATCTCAAGAAGCATGTGCAGATCTTCGCACTGTGTGTCGAGTTTTTTCCACCCGTCAACCCAGTTTTTTTCGCTGGAAATATCCTGCATGATCTGCTGGGCGCGTTGATTATTATTCCAGAAATCGGGGACAGCTGTTTGCGCTTCTAAATTGGAGATCTTTTGCTCTCTTTGAGCGAGGTCAAAGAAACCTCCGAAGGTCGGAGAGTTTTTCGCGGGCTTGTTCGAGTCGAGCGGTAATATCCGAGATTTCGATCATGGTAGTGTCTTTATTAATGTTATTCTATTGTGCGTAAGAAAATATATAAATATTTATCCAAAGTCAAAAATTAGTTGCGGCATAAAATATCGTCCCGATGGTAACAGCTCGGCGTTCCAGTTTTCATGAGGCGTTCAATCAACCGCACCCCAACATCGGCGAAGCCTTATACACAAATAGTGCGCGCCGCCGCCCTAACAAGGCGGGGGAGACAGGGGGCGGTTGGCATATGTGTGTTGGTACGAAGCTTCGATTGAATGGATAAGTTCTAGTCATATCATTCTTGAAAGAATCTTTTTTGTTCCTAAGAAAAATCATCGTACAACGAAGGAATTCCGTTTCGAATTATTCATTTTGAAGACATGTCAACCAAACCGGTGAGGTTTGAACGTCTATCATTATTATGGCAACTCACATCCTACTTGCCGCACTTCTATAAAGTGAGGAGGTAAATCTCATAGGTTTGACTGCATGCCGAAAAAAAAGGCTGAGGAGCAAACACTCAGCCTTAATTCATATCCTTTTTTGAATAACCTGTCCTAGATAAAGCAATACAAGATTAAATATCAAAATATAACGCAAACTCATACGGATGCGGACGCAAGCGCAGCGCATTCACTTCCTGCTCGCGTTTATACTGAATCCAAGTCTCTATCACGTCGGTAGAAAATACATCGCCTTTAAGCAAAAATTCGTGATCATTTTCCAGAGCAATAAGGGCTTCATCAAGCGAGGCACAGGTAGATGGAACTTTTGCCAATTCTTCCGGCTCGAGATCGTAAATGTTTTTGTCCAAAGGATCTCCCGGATGAATTTTATTTTGAATACCGTCAATTCCTGCCATCAACATCGCTGCAAACGCCAGATAAGGGTTACACGACGGATCCGGGCACCGGTATTCGACTCGTTTGGATTTTGGACTGGACGAATACATTGGAATTCGAACAGCAGCGCTGCGGTTACTCTGTGAATAGGCAAGATTCACCGGCGCTTCAAATCCGGGCGTCAGACGTTTATAGGAATTCGTGGTCGGATTTGCCAATGCGTTTAGCGCTTTTGTGTGTTTGAGTATGCCGCCGATGAAATAGAGAGCCATTTCGCTTAAGCCTGCGTACTGATTTCCTGCGAAAAGCGGCTGTCCGTTTTTCCACAAACTCATATGAACATGCATGCCGCTGCCATTATCTCCAAAAATCGGCTTAGGCATGAAGGTTGCCGTTTTTCCGTGTTTGAATGCGATATTCTTTACGATGTATTTAAAGAGAAGCAGCTTATCCGCGCTGGATCTTAATGAATCAAAACGGTAGTCGATTTCTGCTTGACCGCCTGTCGCAACTTCATGGTGCTGACGTTCGATTTTAATTCCGCATTCTTCCATCACCATCATCATTTCGTTTCGAATATTCTGAAAACGATCGGTTGGAGGCACCGGAAAGTAACCTTCTTTGGTCCGGGTTTTGTAAGCAAGATTTGGATGCTCGTCGCGCCCTCGGTTCCAAATACCCTCGACTGAGTCAAGATAGTAGAAACCAAAATTCTGTCCCTGGTCGAAACGGGCATCATCGAAAATGAAAAATTCCGCTTCCGGCCCAAAATAAGCCGTATCCGCTATACCGGTCGATTTAAGAAAATTTTCCGCCGCTACTGCAATACCTCGCGGACAACGTACAAAACGTTCTTTCGTGAGAGGCTCATGGATGTCTCCGGTCAGGCTAAGCGTCGTAGGCGTTTGAAACGGATCAATAAAAGCTGTGCTGGGATCGGGAATAATGATCATATCACTTTCGTGAATGGCTTTCCAGCCCCGGATGCTCGAACCGTCAAAACCTAATCCATTTTCGAAAACATCATCGGTAAGTTCATCCATCGGAACGGTGAAATGCTGCCATATACCGATAAAGTCTACGAATTTGAAGTCGACAACTTTAACGTCTTTCTTTTTCGCGAGATCCAAAACTTTTTTGATCGCTTCACTGGACATGCAGGTTTCTCCTTTAGTTAAGTAAATGTGTGTATTTAGTTTAGTGTAAAAACTAAAAACCCCTTCCCGGTTTCGGAAAGGGGCTAAAATTCCTATGAAAAAAATTTCAAGCCTGAACTATGTTTGGATCGACCTTTTCTACGCCTGATAGAAAAGTCAAATCGCTTCTTCACCCGATTCTCCCGTTCTTATTCGTATTACATCCTCCAATGAACTAACAAATATTTTACCATCCCCGATCTGATCGGTTTTGGCTGCATCTAACATGATATCGATTATATGATCAAGTTTGGAATTTTCAACAACGACTTCAATCTTAATCTTCGGAAGGAAATCTATCCGATACTCATTTCCTCTGTACAGTTCTGAATGTCCTTTTTGCCTGCCGAATCCACGGACCTCCGTGATAGTCATTCCCTTAACGCCTGCTTGTAAAAGAGCTTCTTTAACGTCGTCTAACTTAAACGGCCGAATGATCGCATCAATCTTTTTCATTCATATCAGCAATAACGAATTATTGCCCGCCTTCCAGTTCCAGCTTAATTTTCTCCAGTTCCTTTTCGGCATTCAGGCGAACGGATTTTAGTTTATCCAGCTGATTAGAGGCTTTCTGTGCGCCGCGTTCTTCTTCAACTAAGCGGTCAAGCAACCTTTTCCTGCGCTGTTCCGTCGGCGCAGACGAGAATCCCACCGGCAGAATATTGAATCCTAAGTTGAAGCCTAACCTCCAACTGTTGTAATTAGGAGCGCCTTTTGTTACTATTATGTTGCCATTACGTATTTCACCCGGTTTTGTAACTCCGGTGTTTTGTGAGTACTCAGTTTTATCTGTTTTTCCAGTCATCAGAATATCAACGTATACTCCAAAATTGATCCATGACCGCAAATTGTATTTCAACCCCGGCGTCACATACGTAAATGATTCACGACTGTACGCATGTTTAACGGGCTTTGTCAGATAAGAGACGCCGTACGCATCAAGCATTAGTTGAACTTTGTTTACAGGAAATAGAAATCCAAACCCGTATTGCAGACTCGTTGAATTGACATTGCTTTCAGTAAGGCTGCTAGTTGTTGCGTTCTTGATCGGGCTTACCACAGTTCCATTATCGTTGTAATACCAAAAACCTAAATTAAAATTGATCAAAAAAGCCTGGTCTTTGTAGTAAGGATTGCCGTACAAGGACGCCATGGTAAGTAATCCAAATTCTACATTTCGGCTCTTGTATACTTCAAAAGGTATGTTATTCTGACCACCGGTTGGTATTCGCGATGAAAGAGCTGCGCCCAATCCGATCTTGCCGTCCATAACTTCAAATGAACCGCCTCGGACAGTCACATATAAGTCGCCCGGTGTCGTAGCCTGTTTTGATCCCAAACGCCGTATATTCAAGTCTTGATAAGTTGCAATAGAGATCAATGCGTCAAAGTGGTCCATAAAACCGTAAACAAAGGTGAAGTTATTTGACGCGTGGTACAGATTGACGTTTTTTACTGTAGTTGCGAAGTTTCCGCTTTGTCCGGTGCTTGCGAAAATTCTTCCTTGATTTGACATGGTGAGAAATCCGGGCTCCATCGCAAATGCCGAATACGTATTAAACGTACCAAATTTTCCAGTGCCCAATCCATTTCCTATTTGCGCTGACAAAGGGCTCATATTTACTGCGCAGATCAGAAATAGAATAAGACAACTTAATGAAAACTTTTGTAGATTTGCCGCAACCATAATTCCTCCGATTAATATCTTTACTTTAAGGCTGTTCCTAATTTTGCCATAGAACAGACCCCAAAACTTGATGGGATGGTTTCAATAATGATCTTTTCTTAATGTTAAATAAAATAACAAATTGGATATGCTTTGTCAAGGTGTTTTTGCAAAATTAAATAAATGGATATGCGCCCTTGCGGTAACAACAAGTTATACGGAAAATCAACAAATCTGTCGTCTGAGCAGGCCGAATTCCTAGTGTAAAGCACTCAGATGTCTGATTATTCCAATGCCGATCCCGTCTCCGATGTTTTTAGCAAACATCGCATTGTTAATTTTGTCCTTATTTCCGTCACTGAAGCCAACTTCCACGAGGGCCCCCAGCCCTTTAGTTTGTACGACCGGTTCTAATGCAGGTGAGCTATTGCGCTGCTCATTGAAAACGCCGTGATAATACAAGTCGATATGGTCGTGCAGTCCCTTGGTTACCGTTATAGCCAATGCTTTGCATTTTTCAGAATTATGTTTGCGTGAACTTCTGTAGTAGCCGCGCAAACCCTCTCCGGCGGAGTCACGATAGAGGTTAACGTGCACGGATACAAGCAGGTCGTCTGCGTCAATATCTCCGAGCCGCTCTACGGCGCGTTTGGTCTGCAGCACTTTAATGTCTTGATCCCGGATTTCCTTTTGTGAAGAAAGAAATTCCGCGCAGCTTTTTACGATATTTTCACTATCGGCGGAACCTACAATTTCACGCCCGTATACATCTTTGCCCTTGTTAAAACCGGCGCCGGCTTCGAGAAAGATTCGCATGAACAGATGCTCCTTGTTTTTGTTGGCACAACTTAGTCAGCATTCCAACAAAATTCAAGTGAAATTACGCATGGGATTGAAATTATTTTTTTAAATATGACGTGTAACTTCTTCGACGCAGATTACGTGATATTTACTTGCTAAAAAAAGGATTAATCTCTATATTTAGCGTCTATTATCGAACGTTTTGAGGACTGATATGTCAAAAATCAACATTGGTGTTATTGGTGCAGGCAGTTTTGGGACGGCTATGGCGGTTCATCTGGCGAAGAATGGTCATCCGGTGACTCTGTGGGCCTATGAAAACGCTGTAGTGGATGCGGTTAACAGTATCCGTGAGAACACGACTTATTTACCGGGAATCATACTTCCGCAGAATATTTTGGCAACCACCTCACTCAAAGATACAGTTGGCGGAAAGAAACTCGTGCTGCAGGTCAATCCGTCGCACGCCACCCGATCTGTTATGGAGCAGGCCATTCAATTCTCGGATGACGACACGATTTTCCTGAATTGCACAAAAGGAATTGAAAACGATACATTACTTACGATGTCGGAATTGCTTTTAGAAATTCTGCCCCCCACTAATCACAATCAACTGGCAGTCTTATCAGGCCCCAGTTTTGCAAGGGAAGTAGCGATCGGATTACCGACCGCCGTGACCGTTGCCTCCAAGAATTTTGAAACCGCCAGATATTGCCAATCCATTCTTGCCAATGAGCGTTTTCGCGTTTATACTTCAGAAGACATTGTAGGATTGGAACTAGCCAGCGCGTTGAAAAATGTCATTGCGATAGCGGCAGGGATCAGCGATGGCCTGGGATACGGCCACAATACGAGAGCCGCCTTGATCACACGAGGTATGGCTGAGATTCTCAGGCTTGGAAAAAAAATGGGCGCCAATGAAATGACCTTTTTGGGTTTGTCCGGCATGGGTGACCTTGTACTCACCTGCACGGGCGATTTGAGCAGAAACCGCAGTGTCGGAATCCAGTTGGGACAGGGAAAAACTCTGGATGAAGTATTGACATCCATGAAGATGATTGCCGAGGGCGTCAAAACAGCAAAAGCCGCGTTCGCACTATCGAGAAAACATGGCGTCGAAATGCCGATCATTGAACAAATCTATCTTGTTATTTTCGAGGGTAAGTCACCGAAAAAAGCTGTTCATGATCTCATGACGCGTGAATCCAAGTCAGAAAATTCCGGGTTACAATAGACTAATGCCCGAAAGGGGAAATATGCCGCAAGATAATCTAAGCCGTGAGTTCAAAGTTGACCTTATCAAGAATGTGTATAATAAAGAAGCGTTTGACGAGATCATTAATAAAGCAAGCACGTATGAACTTTCGGATATTCAAGAATTTCTCTGGGACGCTGCATTATACGTCGGAAGAGACGAACAGGGAAATAAGTTGACCAGGGACTCGATCATCAAACGGATGATGTCAACCACGGATTATTGGCGAAGCCAATTGTGCGGCGAGCCGCTCGATACATGCCGAGGCCGCTCGTGTTTTGTCTCGCATCCCGTTTGCGCCGGAAACAAGCTCAAAGGTCAGATTGAGGTCATACGTCAGTTTTTTGATCGGCGTAAACAGCGTGCAGATCAGGACGCGGACGGATTGCTGATGCTTATGATGTATCACATCAATTCGCACAATTATGCAGCTGCAGGAATATATAACGCTGACCGGAAACCGAAAATCACTGTCGGATCGCGGACATTAGATGGAGACTCTTTACGAAATGTGATCCAGGCGATGAATGTTGCCGTTGCGCAAAATTACGAAAGCGATCCCATGTGCCGCCCCATTATCATAGGACAGGGAAGGCTGAATGTGCACGCGAGAAAAGTTGTCGATAAAAACGCCAAAACGGAGCCCTGTATACTGGCTCTGACCGTTCCTGAAAACGCTGAAGATGAGAATCTGGAAAAGGTTATAAAGAAGATTGAGAACGGCATTTTACGAATCGGAGTTTATCATAACTGAAAAGCAATTCAAACGACTGCATGGAAGTATTAGTTTCCAATCCCCTTATTGTTCAATCGCACCGTAAAACCAAATATTGCGATACCGTATTCTCGTACTCCCGTCGCAGCACACGAGAAGTTATGGTCGGCGACGTTGGTATCGGCGGATCTAACCCGATTCGCATCCAATCGATGACCACGACGGATACGATGGATACAGCCGGGACGGTAAGGCAAGTGATCGAACTTTATGATGCGGGGTGTGAGATCGTGCGCGTCACGGCTCCGTCTATTCGCGACGCCGAAAATCTCAAAAATATACGTGAGGAATTGATTAGACAAAAAATCAGAGTTCCGCTCGTTGCCGATATTCATTTTACTCCGAATGCAGCGATGAAGGCGGCTGAATTCGTCGAAAAAGTGCGTATCAATCCAGGCAATTATGCCGATAAGAAGAAGTTTGCCGTGGTTGATTACTCCGATCTTGACTACGAAAGGGAACTAGATCGTATCGAAGAAACATTCAAGCCACTGGTTTTACGATGCAAGGAATATGGTATTGCAATGCGAATTGGAACCAATCACGGTTCTTTGTCAGATCGCATTATGAACCGTTATGGCGACACGCCGTTGGGGATGGTGGAATCGGCTCTGGAATTTGTTTCTATCTGCGAAAGATATGGTTATAAGAATATAGTTCTCTCAATGAAATCGTCTAATGTGCAGGTCATGATCGCCGCGTATAGGTTGCTTGCGTCGCGGATGTATGAACTCAAAATGGATTATCCCTTTCATCTTGGCGTGACGGAAGCCGGTGACGGCGAAGACGGGCGCATCAAGTCTGCCATTGGTATTGGCGCATTACTGGAAGACGGTTTAGGCGATACGATCCGTGTGTCACTGACCGAAAACTCTGTTTTTGAAATTCCAGCCGCGCGCGCCATTGCAGGAAAATATTACGGCAATATTGGAAAGCCGTCGTTTACTGATGCAGGCGATCCGGATATTTGTGAAGCGCGGGACCCATTTCAATACGGGCGACGGTGGTCGCAAACGGTAGAGCTGCCGTTATTCAATTTGGGAGGTGTCCACCATGTCCGCGTAGAACTTCCGCTGCCGATGCCCATATCTCATACTGAAAAAGCATTCACCGCAGTTAAGAACATGTCTAAAGCGGGGATAGCGGATGCAGTGCGAGCCGAGATCGTGCGCATCGAAGTCAACAGTTTGAATGATGTGCAGGATCTGCAGAAGTTATATGCACTGATTCAAAATCACCATATTCCGGTTGCAATTTCTGTACGGGTCAAAAAGGACTTAGATATTGCAAAAAGTTCAATTTCACATTGCGACATATTACATTACACGCCCGGAGAAAATGTTCGATCGGAAATTGTTGAAATAATAAGTCTCTTAAGAGTGTTTGAGAAGAAGGCACTGCATCTCGAAGCCGTTTCGCCTGATCCACAGCCGTCTCTCAGTCAGACCATGAGTCTTGCGGAGGAGGCCGTCGAATATATGCAGGTCTGTTTCGATGAAGATTTTAGTAACTGCTCAGTCTCAATACTGTGCGACAATACGGTACATGCTAACCGTATTTTAGCTGCAAAACTTCATGCCGCAAGTCTTAAGTCGCCGATAAAGTTACACCATGCTGCAAAAAAGGGTACACCGACGTTATTTGAGTCTTCCATCCAATTGGGATCGCTTCTTTGTGACGGAATCGGGGATTGCATTTATATTGAAGATCCGGACATGAAAGCGGACGATCTGATACGGCTCAATTACAATATACTTCAGGCCGCGCGTCTGCGCATATCCAAAACTGAATTTATCTCATGCCCGTCCTGCGGACGTACGCTGTTTGACCTGCAAGAAGTCACGGCCCGAATCAAATCCAAGACCGAACATCTTAAGGGCGTCAAAATTGCGATCATGGGTTGTATTGTCAATGGGCCGGGTGAGATGGCCGACGCCGACTTTGGTTATGTTGGCTCAAGCGCCGGAAAGATTAATCTCTACGTTGGGAAAAAGCTGATTGAACGTAACATTGACATGGCAGACGCAGATCAACGTCTGATTGAACTGATCAAGAGTGAGGGGATGTGGAATGAACCGAAATAGTTTGTTATTATTCATTAATTGACGGAGAAAATTGTGCCTACTCAATTATGGGCGCCATGGCGCATGCGTTATATTAAGGCGGCGGATAAGAGCGAAGGCGAAGGCTGCATTTTCTGCTTTAAGCCGCAAGACGATACAGACAAAGAAAATTTGATTCTTTTTCGTTCTACGCATAATTTTGTTATGATGAACTTGTATCCATACAACAACGGCCATCTTATGGTGGTGCCCTATCAGCATGCCCCCGATCTCAATTCACTGCCTCCGGAGACGTTGCTGGATTTTATGCAGACCACGCAAAAAAGCATTACCGCTCTGCGTGAATGTATGAAACCGGAAGGATTTAATTTAGGGGTGAATCTTGGCCGAACGGCAGGCGCCGGCATCGATGATCATGTGCATATGCATATTGTGCCTCGCTGGAACGGAGACACTAATTTTATGCCGGTGATCGGAGACGTTAAAGTCATGCCTGAATATATTTCTGCAACATACGACCGGCTGTTTACCGAATTTGAAAAATTGAAATAAGGAGTGTAGATGTCCGAAAATAACTGGGCACAAAAGTATCTTGATGAACTGAACGATAAACTGAAAATTTCACAGAATTCAGGCCAACAAAAAAAAACTGAGCCGCCCAAATTTCAGTCTGACGCCGTTCGCCCAAAAAATGGTCAAATCAATAACGCTCAACCAAATAAAATTCAGCCTAAAAACGCACAAAGTCAAACAAACCAGAAGAACCAGGACCGGTTTAAGAATCGAAAATTTAGAAAAGATAAATTAAAAGGGTCTGACCAAAACAGGAACAAAGGTTCAGAGCTTAAGCATCAAAAAAATTCTGACGCCTTAAAAAACCAACCAACGTCCAGACCCGTACAATCTCATGTGCAGCCGCAGGCGACATTCAAAGTAAAAACGCTGAGTGGTTTTGTTTCGTCAATCGAGAAAACCGAATATACAGTGACCGCAGAAAACAAAGATTATCTGTGCACTGTGCAGGAATCTGTAGTGCGACAAGGCCCTTTATATATTGGTGACCGCGTGCGAATGACACTTCGGCCGGATGGCAGGGGTTTGATCGATAAGTACGAACCTCGTCAAAATTATGCAGCCGGTCCGGCGTCCAAAGGCCGGGAATCAATTCAGGCGGCCAATGTAAATCAGATATTTTTAGTCACCTCCGTGAAAGAACCGGTTTTGAGAACCGATTGGCTTGACACCCACCTAGCGGTATGTGAAAAAAGAGGATTCAAACCTGTTATCTGCTGTTCCAAAATTGATCTTGCGGAGGACAATATTTTTCTCGAGCAAATGGACGTGTATAAACGGATGGGTTATCGTATCGTCTATACTTCATCGGCATTAGAATCAAGCCTTCAGGAAATCCGGATGATGTTAAAGAACAAGACGACTGTTTTCACCGGCCACGCCGGCGTTGGGAAAACAACGCTGTTTCAATTACTGACCCGGCCGCAAAGAATGATGATACCATCTGAGCCAGAAGACTTCAAGGTCATTTCCGATGATGATTATGTTGAAACTCAAAAAACAGTCTTCAGTAAATTGGACGGCGGCGGATTTGTCATTGATACTCCCGGCGTAAGAGAATATGAGCCGGGCGGTATTGCGCCGAAGGACCTGAAAAAATATTTCAGGGATTTCCGGAATTATAATCTGCAATGCGCTTCTTTGGAATGTAATCATGTCGATGAGGCCGGATGTAAAGTTATCGATGCAGTTAAAAATGGGGATATAGCAGAAGACCGTTATCAAAATTACCTGCGAATCATAGAAAATATTACCGCTTGAGTGATTATTTATCTCTAGCCGAAGAAATCT
>JAEUSK010000029.1 GCA_016787925.1 bacterium
AGTGAATAATTATTTTGATACATCCATTAATATCCATTGGTCTGGATCGATTACGGGGTGCGTGTTTTTTGGAATGGCAATCTCCGCATAACCGCGCGACATATCTATGCGCTTGATGTCTTTTCCAAACTGCACGGCAACGGGCATTGGGAAATAGAGGCCGTTCGGCGCTTCCCATCGTAGTAGGAGTTTGGTCCCTTCGATTTTTGATATCAATTTCGGAAGTACTGGCTGTCGAAGATAGACTTCAAAGAACCAGGCGAGGTCTTTTTTTGAAATGGTTTCGACGGTTGCAAGATAATCGTCGGTAGAGACAAAACGGCACTGGCGTCCGTCAATAATTCTTTCGGAAGCAGAGTCCGGATAAGTCATTCGGCGCAGCGACGTAAAAAAGTCTTTATCGCCGATCAGGTATCGCATGGTTTGCAGGATCCACGTGCCTTTATTATAGTTATCGCCGTCGCTTTCAATATAATCCGGCGCTACAAGGTAACTTTCAGCAAGACTGCGTGCGCGCCGTTCAGCGACGGGTTTTGCATTACGAATTTTCGGGCGCGATACGGCCATCGATTGATGATAAGCTTTGACGCCGTGAAGTTTTTCTACATAGAGTTGTTGCATATAAGCGCCGAATCCTTCGTGAATCCAGATATCCGTCCAGTCAGCAGCGGTTACCAAATTGCCCCACCACTCGTGAGAGAGTTCGTGATGATGTAAAAAATCAAACCCCCAATCGTTATTCTTATAATTATTTCCGTATGCGATAATGGTTTGATGTTCCATTCCAAGGTAGGGCGTCTCAGCTACGCCGTATTTGTCTTTCCGGAACGGATACGGCCCGAGAAGCTCCTCATGGAACCGAAGATGCTCAAGTATTTGTGTAAAAAGCTTTTGGCCTTTCTCAACATTTTCCGGCAAAACCCAATAGGTAACAGGAATTATTTCGCCCGTAATGCTTTTATAATCCGCTTCTATTGTCTTATATGGTGCGATGTTAATGGATAATCCATAATTATTAATAGGCGTTGATACAAACCAATGGTACGTATGCGTTTCGTTAGTGTTCTGTGTAATTGAGCGCAATCGGCCGTTGGAGGTACAAATAAGCGATTGGGGAATGGTCACATGAATTCGTACGGAATCGGGTTCGTCAGAGGGATGATCTTTACATGGCCACCAGATATCTGCACCGTCGTTTTGACAAGCCACGCCGATCCACGGATGTCCGTCGGCAGTTGAAGACCAAACAAATCCGCCAACCCAAGGGGGCCGCAAGGCCGTTCTGGGTTTTCCTCCATACGCGACGGACAAAGTGACGTTTGTGCCCGGCTGGTACATCGTTCCCAATGAAATCCAAACCTTCCAACCGCGCCGCTCAAATTTAAAGATTTGAAATACGTTCCTGGCGTTTTTAATAAACACAGAATCAATGGACAATAAAGTGTCAAGATCGAGCACAATAAACTCAACCGGTTGAACGATAACGGCATTTAAAGTTAATACGCCCTGAATGGAACGCTGTTGAGGATTAACTTCTATATTCAAATCATACCATTTTACATCATAACAAGATTGTTCTGCCATGAGCATTCCGCCCGTATCGGTTGGTCGCGCGCCTAAGTTCCTCTGGGCTTGAGCCTGAACGGAAAAAATGAAAATAAAAAAAAGGAGAAAAATTATTTTGATGCTCATAGGATTTCCTCAGTTATGTGTTTTTTTGACTTCGCAGCATAAATGATTTTTCGTCTACTGCGCGCGATACAGCGAGTATGCCGTCCAGGTGGTCAACTTCGTGTTGAAGTAATTCGGACAAGGCGTTGTCCAACATCATTTCCTGATCCTGCCAATCGGTATTCTTAAAACGGATGCGGCAGTGGGAATGGCGTTTTACTTTGACCAATAAATCCGGAAAACTCATACAATCGTCCCAGAGTTCGAACAGCTCAGGGCTTTTGTGATCTAGTACAGGGTTAATAAAAACGACCGGACGATCTATGTGCATATACACAAGCCGTTTCATTATTCCGATTTGCGGAGCGGCAATGGCTCGGCCTGCTCTATAACGAGAACGAAAATCCATCAGCGTGTCGTGCATATCCTGAATGACCGGCGTCAACGAGTGTAATTCTTCGAAAAGAACCTGCGCGCAGGCTTCATACAACTTC
>JAEUSK010000051.1 GCA_016787925.1 bacterium
AATGCGATGTGCCCGGCGCATTCCGTATGCGTTCCGTTACAATGAGGTGTAATTGAGTAGGTTTCGAAATTACAGCTGCCTCCACGGCGCGTGTCGCCTACAAAATTACTATCTTCGTAGGCTTTCGACTGTGCTGACGGGACGCCATAGGCATTCGGCTGCGGTCCATTGAACAGCAGGGGAATAGACACGTCGATCGGGTTCTCAAGTTCAACTGAATACGATTTGCCGGACAGATCTATTAATAATTTCATTTTGTATGCTTACATTAAACTGTTAAAAGATTATTTGAATGTTTCTATTGGAATATTAAGCCATTCCAAAGCTGTTCCGCTGAGTAAACGTTCTTTCGTTTTTTCGTTTAGACCGGACATCGTTTCAATTAATTTTCCTGGAATCGCTTCACCCAATGGAAAAGGATAGTCCGAACCCATTGCAATCCGGTTTTCCCCGACCAGATCAATGAGATATTTTAGCATCAACGGATCATGCACTAATGAATCTAAATAAAATTTATCAAGATAATCCCGTGGATTTATTTTGTTGTCAATTGCGCAGAGGTCGGGTCGTACATTAAATCCGTGTTCGATTCGGCCGACCGTTGATGGAAACGATCCGCCGCCGTGCGCAAAAGCCACGCGCAGCTTCGGCAGACGTTCGAATATTCCCCCAAAGATCATGGAGCATATCGCGAGTGACGTTTCCGCGGGCATACCGACCAGCCACGGCAGCCAGTACTTAGGCATTTTTTCTTTACCCATCATGTCCCATGGATGAACGAACAGCGCGGCTCCGAGTTCCTCCACAGCCTGAAAGAACGAAAACAAATTCTCGTCATTCAAATTCCACTCGTTTACATGCGACCCGATTTGTATCCCGGCAAGCCCAAGCTGATTTACGCATCGTTCCAATTCCCGTATAGCCAGTTCGGGCGACTGGAGTGGAACTGTGCCAAGTCCGACAAATCGTTTCGGATATTTACCGACGATTTCCGCTATATGATTATTCAGCATTTTCGAAAGATCCAGCGTGTCCTGCGGCTTTGCCCAATAACTAAACATCACCGGTACTGTGGAGAGAACCTGCACATTAACTTGATGACGGTCGCATTCCTTCATCCGGACTTCGGGGTCCCAGCAGTTAGATGCAATCTCCCGAAACGCTTTACCGTCAATCATCATGCGAGCACAGCACGGTTTATGGTGATCTAATTGAACAAATCCGCCATAACCGTATTTTTCTTTCAAGTTGGGCCAGTTCTCAGGCAGTATGTGCGTGTGAATATCTATCTTAAGCATTCTTACTTTTCTGCGTTTCTTTTAATAATCTTCAGTATTTCCGTACGTATGAAGCCGCTAAAGGGACCGATCAGCTTCCAGTAACGGATAAATTTTTTGCGGCTTGATTCATCAGTACAATGTACTCTTGTCTCTGTCGACAATTCTGTGGCCGTTTGACCGATTGGAAGTAATGAAAAATTCCAAACCGCTTTGGCAAAATCTTTTTCATTGAATGACATGAATGTTTCCGGGGAAACGTGCGCAATATTCCCTGATAATTTCCAAAACTTTCCGACGACCCCAACAACCAATTCCTCTCCGGGCTTTTCATCCAGTAATACGAACCCGGAATGCGCAATGTCTGAAATGGTCAATCTGTTGGTATTTGGTATTTTTGTTTTTGATCTAAAAAGTGCAGGAAGTCCTCGCAGAAAAAACAATGCGCGTATGAGCGGCGACTCGTTAATATCGGCGTTTTTCAAAGCGGAATACACAGTGTTAACAGATGCGGAAACCGTCGTCGAATAACGTTTGGATACGTCAAACACCGGCATGAATTCATCGATAACCATAAAAACATATTAAGAATCAAAATTGATACTTCAAACTGCTTTGTTATTGCTTCAAAACCGGCCGTTCCATTTTTGTTCCGCATTTCTTGCAGGTACAGTTTGAACCATTATTATAAAAACGGTCGAATATCGGCGGAAGCTGCGATACAATATCGGTTAATGGAATGTATTCATCGTAGAGTTTTGTTCCGCATTTTTCGCAGTACCATTGAAATCCGTCTAATTCCTTTTCATCACGTTTTCGTTCTACGACCAACCCGACACTATTCGCAGGCCTTTGCGGGGAATGAGGCGTCCTGGGCGGCAGAAGAAAAATATCTCCTTCGTTGATTGGAATATCCCGCGGTACACCGGCCTCGATGATCTTTAGAATCATATTTCCTTCGATCTGATAATAGAATTCTTCTCCCTCATTGAAGTGATAGTCCTTCCGTGCATTCGGTCCTCCGACAACCATGATAATAAATTCCGTATCCTTCCATACTACCTGATTGCCGACGGGCGGTTTGAGCAGGTGACGGTGTTCGTCAATCCATTTTTTAAAATTAAAAGCCGCCAGTTTTCCCATAACAATTCCTTTCGTTAACTTTGAATACGATTTAAAGGAGGGTAATTGTATTCGAACCATTTCTCTGCCGAATCCGATCGAACGTCTCCGGCAGCCTTTTCCGAAATGGTCTTTTGTACATTCTCAACCGCTTTCGTAATGAAGGAGTGACTCATGAAGGTATTCTTGTCCCAATTCATTTTTTCAAGAAGGGATAAGATTTTGTCTGAGCCGAATAATTTCATGAGTTCTGAATCCAGGGATTCATGATAGCACACTGTGCTCGACGGCAGCCTGTTAGTCCAGGCAATGACGTCTTCATCCCGTTCGAATAGCGGATAATGCTCGGCCACGATAACATACAAGCTTTTTTCTGAATGAATCGGCGAATCGTTTTCACTAATATCGTCAACTATCATATCTGAACAGATCATACAGATGTTGTCAGCATAATATCCGTCGATCCATTTTTGCAGATCCAGCGCAGACTTAAATTCAATCCATGTCCGTTTTCGATTATGGAGCAGAGTCTGAATTTCATCTCTTGTTTCTTTAAAATGAAAAATGACAAGAACCAGATTCTGTTCCTTGATCAGAGCTTCGCAGTCCTCCAGAATGCCGTCATATTTACGGGCGCGTCCCGCCCAGAGTTTATCCTCATCACGGATCGACTTAGCGCTTTTATTTCCAATAGACATTTTCATGAAGAAACTCAGATGTTAGTTCAATTACGTCCGCCATTTTCTGCCGTCGTTGGTTAGCAAAAGTTCCGACTCAAGAGGGCCCCAAGTGCCTGCGGGATAATTTGGAAAATTTTTGGGTTTATTTTTGTACCATCGTTGCAGGATCGGCATGACGAGCCACCAGGCTACTTCCACCATATCTTTACGCATAAATAGCGTAGCGTCTCCGCGCATACAATCGAGGATCAGGCGCTGGTACGCCTCGGCAATTTCCGCATTAAATGCTTCCTGATATGCAAAGTGCATGTTGACCGATTTAAGGTTCATATCCGGACCCGGCACTTTCGCCTCAAAACTCATGGTAATGCTTTCATCCGGCTGAATCTGCAGGACAAGAACATTGGGTGCTACTTCGTCCGTGGCGGCATGGGTGAACATCATGTGAGGCGTTCTTTTAAAGAATATCGCAATTTCACTGTCACGGCGCGGCATTCTCTTGCCGGTGCGCAGATAAAAAGGTACGCCTGCCCAGCGCCAATTGTCAACAAACAATTTCGCCGCAACGAAAGTTTCCGTCGCCGATTCCGGATTTACTTTAGCTTCCTGACGGTAACCCGACACCATTTCGTTATGAACTACGCCGGCGGCATATTGTCCGCGCACAAAATATTTATCGGCTTCATCCTCTTTTATCGGACGAATCGCACGCATGACTTTGACGCGTTCATCCCGAACAGCATTAGCGTCAAACGTACTTGGCGGTTCCATGGCTACCAGCGTCATGACCTGTAGCACGTGATTCTGTATCATGTCCCGTAAGGCGCCGGCTTCTTCATAATATCCGCCGCGATCCTCTACCCCAAGGCTTTCGGCAGCCGTAATCTGAATATGATCTATATAATTTCTGTTCCACAGCGGTTCGAAAATACCGTTAGCAAAACGAAATGCCATTACGTTCTGCACCGTTTCTTTACCGAGATAATGGTCGATACGGTACACCTGCCACTCTTCAAATGCTTTGGCGATTTCCGCATTTAACTCACGCGCCGATTGCAAATCACGCCCGAAAGGTTTTTCAATAATTATGCGTCGCCAGTAATTCGTCCCCTCAACGCGCGACATACCGTGCTGCGCCAGCTGATGTGTGATGATGGGGAAAACGCTTGGCGGTGTAGAAAGGTAATAAATCCGATTATCAGAACAGGTTCTCGCTTTACAATTTGATTGTATAAGTTCGTCCAGTTGGGTATATAACGCGTCTTCTTCAAACCCGCCGCCAACATAAAACACATTCTCAATAAAATGCCTCAACACGTTTTGGTCGGCCTTCTCAGCTTTAGCAAAATTCAGTAATGCTTCGCTGACTATTTTTCGGTATTCCTCTACCGACATCAGAGGCTTCCCGCAGCCAATCACTGTGAAATGTTCCGGAAGAATACCTTCTTTGGCCGAGTTAAAAAGAGCCGGAAGAATCTTTCGCCGCGTAAGGTCGCCCGATCCGCCGAATATCACCATGGAACATGTTCCGCCCTTCGCATCCGTTTTTACCTGGCGTAAGGCTTCATCCGCACGCATATTTGACATAGATATTCCTTTTATAATCGAATTTATTTCTTAAAATGGAAATGATTCTAATCGACTCCTCTACCTATCCGGGATAATAATCATTATAACCCTAATGAATAACACGAAAAAAAATCAAAAATGATTAAATACCATCTGGGATTTCACTTTTCTGATGATACAAGAATACGCACGGATAAACATGACTAGCTTTTGAATTATTTCTTCACCGCATGACCGCCGAACTGATTTCGCATCATGGCAAGCATTTTAGCGGCAAAACTTTCCGGGCGCCGTGAGTGAAACCGTTCAAATAGAGACAACGTGATGACCGGAGCCGGCACGTCTTTCTCCATTGCTTCCCAGATCGTCCACCGGCCTTCGCCGGAATCGGCCACCCAGCCTTTGAGTTCCTTCAATTCCGGATCGGCTTTAAGTCCTTCTGCTGTCAACTCCAAAAGCCAAGATCGTACTACGGATGCGTGCATCCACAGATCGGCTATTTTGGCCAGGTCCAATTTATATTCCGACGCTTTCATGATCTCAAAACCCTCCGCATACGCCTGCATCAGACCGTATTCGATACCGTTATGAACCATTTTTACCATGTGGCCGGAACCGTGTAAGCCCATATATGCATATCCGTCAACGGGCCCTAAAGTCTTAAATATCGGATCAAGATAATCTACATCGGCTTTATCTCCGCCGATCATCATGCAGTACCCGTTCTTCAACCCCCACACGCCTCCGCTGGTACCGACGTCCACGTAGCAAATACCTTTTTCTTTCAATTCCTTTGAGCGGCGAACATCGTCTTTATAATAGGAGTTCCCGCCATCAATAATGATGTCGCCCTTGTTCAGCAGACCGGCAAGTTTCAGCACCGTATCTTCCGTGGCTTTGCCGGATGGAACCATAATCCACACGGCTTTACGGCCTTTTAGTTTGGACACCATGTCTTCCATGGACGAGGACGGCGTCATGCCTTTTTCGGCAACGCTTTTGACCACATCGGCGCTGAGGTCAAAACCCACTACGTCGTGCTTGTCTTTTAACAGGCGTTGCACCATGAAACCGCCCATTTTTCCTAATCCGATAAATCCGAGCTGCATAGAACCTCCTTCGTTTTAGACTTCAAAAAAGTTAAAAGTAGAATATTCAAAAATTGAAAATCAATTTTCTTGCGTCATTGGAGAGGAATGAAAATGTCTGTCTGAGTGCCTATGGGAATGATGAACCAATTTGTCTAATTTAACCCACAAAGAAAAGAGATTTTTTCAATAGCAGCAGAATATCTACCCGCCGGCTCGTTTTATTTTGTAGCCTAATTGCCCCAGCACCAACTCGATTTTTGCGCGATGGTCGCCCTGAATTTCAATTTTACGGTCTTTTACCGTTCCGCCGGTTGCGCATTTTGTTTTGAGTTGTTTTGCCAGATCTTCAATGTCCTCAATTGATTCCTTAAATCCTTCGATCAGCGTTACCGATTTTCCCGCACGCTGTTTGCGATCCAGCGACATCCGTAGAATATGGCTTTTTTCATGAATAACTTTTTCGTCTTTATCTTCAGGCTTAAAATTCGGATCGGTGGAATAGACGATGTTTGAATCTTTATGGCTCACTTTGTTTTTTCCTTTCACGCGCAACGGTTGCTTCAAATTCGCCTGTACTATCCACCGGCGTTAGCCCCATCAATTGACGGCCGAAATTCAGCGCGTCGTCCAGGTTACCAAAAAAATGATCCTCGCCCATTTTTTTCATGAATCCCGATTGCTCCGCCGCGATGAGTGGCTGCGTATGTATATCCGATATGAGCATAAATACTTTATTCTTTTGGCAGCGTGCGCGAACTTCATCCAGTGCATGCAGCCCGCCCGCATCCATGTAAGGAACAAACCGCATGCGCAATATAAGCACTTTTGGGCCTTTAGAACCAAAATTGATCGTGTCATGAAATTTATCCACCGAGCCAAAAAAGAAGGGGCCGTTGATTTCAAACACTTCAATACCTTTAGGAATGAATCTTTTTTGTACAGCATTCAGATCGGGCATTTCTTCTTTATCTTCAATGTCCGATCTTAAGATCTGAATATTCGTCACGTCCGCCATTTGTTTCATAAATAAAAATGCGGCCAGTATCATTCCGATTTCAATCGCAACGGTCAGATCAATAAACACCGTTAAAAAAAATGTGGTCAATAAAACAAGCACATCGCTGCGCGGCCCTTTCATTACAGCAACAAAGGCATCCCGTTCGCTCATGTAATAAGCAACGTAAATCAGAATGGCTGCCAACGATGCGAGAGGGATCAGACCCGCCCACTTCCCAAACAGCAGCATAATTAGAAAAAGCACTGCTGCATGAACGATTCCGGCAATCGGCGTTCTGCCGCCGTTCTTGATATTGGTCGCCGTGCGCGCAATCGCGCCGGTTGCAGGAATGCCTCCAAAGATAGGAGAGAAAATATTGGCCGTGCCTTGCGCGATCAATTCCATGTTGGAGCGATGCCTCCCGCCGATCATCCCGTCCGCAACCACTGCGCTCAAAAGGGACTCAATCGCCGCCAGCAATGCGATGGTAGTCGCCGGCGCGACTAAACCCGCGATCAGCGACCAGCTCAAAGTTGGAAAGTACGGGGATGGAAGAGAATCGGGAATATCACCGAAGCGGCTGTGGATGGTCTCTATATTAATTCCAAAAAACTGAACAAGGCATGTTGAAACTATCAGCGCAATCAATGAACCCGGAATTTTCTGATTGACACGAGGCCAGAGAAAGATAATTGCGAGAGATAATGCTCCGATGCCGAATGCATGCAAGTTGACCTGATCAAAGCGCAAAAAATAAGACTCCCATTTTTCAACAAATTCGCTTGGAACAGAATCCATCTGCAACCCAAAGAAATCCTTAATCTGCGACGAAAAAATGATCACGGCGATTCCGCTGGTAAATCCGGTAATGATCGGGTATGGAATATATTTGATCAAACCGCCAAGCTTGGCCAGGCCCATCAGAATCAAAATAAATCCGGCCATGATTGTGGCGATGGTAAGTCCATTCAATCCGTATTTTTCCACAATGCCGTAGACAATGACAACAAACGCCCCCGTCGGGCCTCCGATCTGAACACGGCTTCCGCCTAAAAACGAAATAATAAATCCGGCTATGATCGCCGTATACAAACCCTTTTCGGGTGAAACGCCGGATGCGATGGCAAAAGCAATGGCCAGCGGAAGAGCAACGATCCCAACAATCGTGCCGGCGGTAAGATCAGATATGAATTGGCGCTTTGAATAGCCGCTTAAGGTCGTAAAAAGTTTTGGAATAAACATGGTTCAGAGCTTGTTTAACTGAATTATTTTAATGGAGGACAATATACATAGTCCTCTTTTTGGATTCAAATCCGAATTCATGAAAACAACAATTGTTTGTTTTTTAGGCCGAAATAAAATATATTTAATTTCATGACAAAAAGTATTCTACATGTTTGGATGCTCTCTGCTGCATTCATGGGTTGCGTGAATTCAGGTTCAGCGCAACGTTCTTCTAAACAAGAAGCGCGCGCCCAGAACCCATATAAGATCGAAGCGGTCAAAAGCTACATTGACGGACTGATCAATGAAATGGCGGGCGATCTTGATGCCGCAGCTAGGGATTTTCAGATGGCCATTATGCTCGATACTTCATCCAATACGATGTATGCCTCTTTAGCCGATAATTATATGCTTACGGGACAGCCTGAAAAAAGCCTCCGCATTGTTCAAAAAATACTTTCGCGGGAACCCAACCATGTAGCGGCGCTGGAATTACTTTCCGAAATTCAGATTCAAAAACATGAATTTGAAAATGCCGTAACCACGCTTGAACGGATTATTCAAATAGATCCTGCGCATGTGGAGGTACATTACCGTTTGATCACGATATACGAAATTCAGGGCAAATGGAATGAAGCTGCGGCGCACTATACGGCATTGCTCAATGTACTCGGACCAAATACTTTACTCACCCTGAAACTCAGCGATATGTATATGAAGAATAAGGCATTCGCAAAAGCGGCCGACGTGCTGTCCAACGCCAGGTCCGGGGATCCGAATAACATTTATATCCTGGAAGCATTGGCGCAGGCATACGAGTTTAACAAAGAATTCCCTAAAGCCTTATCAACGTATGAAACCCTTAGCGATCTTCAGGATAACAGCCCGATGATTTTGCTCCGTGTCGGAAGTTTATCCCTGCAATCCGGTCAATATGAAAAGTCCATCGCTGCTTTCAAAAAAGCGGATGCCATTACACCGAATATTCCCGAAGTGCAGCGCTCCCTCGGATTCTCGTTCAGTCAGCTGAAACGAAGCGACGATGCGATCCGGTATTTTGAAAAAGCCATTTCTCTTAACCATAAAGATGTGCTTTCCATGAGCCTTTTGACGCCGCTCTATCAGGAAAAGAAATGGTTAGATAAATCGGATTCCCTGTTTGAAAAAATACTTACATTAGAGCCGGAAAATGACATCATTTTGAACAATTACAGTTACAGTCTGGCCGAGCGCGGTATCAGCCTGGAAAAGGCTTTGCTGATGGTACAAAAGGCGTTGAAAATAGCGCCAGGCAATGCGCACTTTTTGGATACCATGGGATGGGTGTATTATCAGATGGGCTTGTATGAACTGGCTTTGAAATACGTCCTCCAGGCGAACCAGACTAATGCCGGGAGCTGGGAAGTGGCTGACCATCTGGGCGACATACACGCCAAGCTGAAAAACGATTCTGAAGCAAAATCGTATTGGCAAAAGGCGCTTCAATTGAACCCTGAGAACGAAACTATCAAGAAAAAACTGAATTCAACTGACCACTAATCGGCAACGGAATTATTTGCAAAAACTACTCGCACTTGTTTTTATAACCGCACTCATCACAGGTACCGGCTGCGCGCCTCCAAAAGAGAT
>JAEUSK010000064.1 GCA_016787925.1 bacterium
GCTCCGTCATATTCTACCGTGCTGGCAATATCCAGCGTGTAAGCACCCGCGCCTCCAAAAGTTCCCGGGAAATTATTCGCGCCATTGGTATTGCTGATTTTCAGTACGCCTGTCGGGCCGATGTTAAAAGTGCCGGCGCCATCACCAACTATAATATTAGTACCTATTCTGAGTTCGCCAGCAGCCACATCAAAGCCGTCGTTGAAAGTGTAGGTCACTCCGGCGCCGTTTAGTACCACAAAACGGTTAGTGCCGGATGGATTGTTCACCTTAAAGGTTCCGTAGCTGTGGGTATTATTCAACGACATGTCAAAGCCTTCACTAGAGCCCGTCCTCGTTTCTATTCCATCTCCAAATTGCAGAGTGCTTCCGTTAAGATTCAATGGCGTATTTGGCGTAGTAGAGCCGCTCAGCCGTGCAGCAGCAGAAGGGTCGCCAAGGGCCGTGAAATTAATCGTAACGCCTGTGCCCGTTACGCCTTTTGGATTCTTGAATGTAATCGTGCCGCCCGTAATATTTACAATACCTCTCTGGAAATACAACAATGTCTGCTGGGCAAGAATCGCTGAAGTATCCGATGGATTAAGGTTGATATTACCGCCCGTCATGTGAAATCGGGCATTGGCATCGGCAACCGTCATACGCCCGTTAATATTGAGAGTTCCTCCCGTGATGTGCAGCGAATCAAAAGCAGTTGTGGTTCCCAGGGCAGGTACATTGTCATTATCTCCCATATTAAACGTTGCATTCCCGTCACCCAAAGTAAATGTGCCGCCGGAAAGTTTGAAAATAGTTGGCGCCGTCGCATCTGCAGGCCAAGTCACATTTCCTGCGCTATTGGCAAGAAGGCCTACGCGAAAAGTTCCGTCCGACTGATAAAACTGTGCGCCGCTTCCCATGGTCAATGATCCACCAATAAGAAAATCCGACGTCGCTCCGGATATGTAGCCGATCGCATTAAAATTCAAATTGCCTGAAGTTGTAGAACCAACAGAGACCGAGGCCCCGTTCATAATGCGCATCGTATCGTCGACAACGCCTGCGGTACCAATCGTCATGTTTAGCCCTGTGGGCGTGAGAACAACCGTCGCGGCATCGACTGTCCAGGACCCGGTTATTTCGTTAGCGGATGAGCCCGGTCCTCCACCGTAGCCCGTTCGAATGGTTGCTCCGTTTTCAATAATAAAGTCCGCATCGGAATTGTTGTTGTCATCAAAATTATCTGCAATATTAAAAACAGTCGAGGCTCCGGATACATGAAACAATGTGTGGTCCCCAACCAAAGTATTCCAACGGATTCGCCCTTCGCCCGAAACAGGATTACCAAAATTAATATTCCCTCCGAGAAAATGAAATTCACAATCACCGGCGTCAATACGAATACATCGCGAATTATCAGCAATAACATTCGGAAAGACAGTGAATGTGCCTGCGTTCATAGTCAGCGTGTCTCTCGGCCCATTGACTTCTAACGCAATTCGAGCCGTCGCAGAGGATTCATTACCCGCTATACTAACCGTTCCGTTATTTATCGTGATGTTTACGTCGGCGTTAATAATCCAGGATGATCCGACATATCCGCTATTGGTCAGTAACTGAAAAACAGATGTGCTTCCATCAATAAAAAATCGAGAAAGAGGATTCATTGTAATTAACCCGCCTGCAGTTCCATCGCCAACTTCGACGCGTCCGCCTGTTGTGATAGCTAATCTTCCATTCGTAGCGCCAATGGTAAGATTTTGTGCGTATAATGTGTCGCCACTTACCGTCACGGAATCGTTGGCTGTTAACGTACCGCCAACAACGCTGAATTTACCTTGTTTGATATGTAATCGTCCATTAACCGTTTGCGCTCCCGCCGTCGTAGCAGTATACAGCGCATCTACATCTTGTTCGTACGTTCCTAGTGTGAATGTCGACAACCCGCCGCCGACGGATGTCGTATAGTTTACTGATTGATTTATGATACGAACAGCCTGGCTGGATTTATTATAGGTAATTGCGCGTGTATCCCACGTTCCACTGCCGGTGATTGTTGAATTACTTGCGCCTGTAAATTGCAAATTCACAAAACGATTAACCGTTGTGACCTGTTCGAGATCAATAACGCCGGCGTTGGACAAATCGCCTTGAACAATCATTGTGTGTGTTCGCGATGTAGGGGTTCCCGGTTCAGATGTCTGAATAGTTCCGTTTGCGTTCACCGTCACATTACTTGAAAATGTTATAGTACGATTTCCGCCAACCGCTGCTGATGCAGGAAAATTCAATGTGCCGGCGGTCCCTCCGCCTACAGTCAGCGCGCCCAGTGGGTTTAGGAGAGTAAAATTAAAATCGAGCGTGACTGTAAAGCCGCCGTTAATAACAACTATGTCGGCACCGTCCACACTGCCTGCGGTCTGGCCCGGATAAGTCGATGTTCCAGGATTGTTCCCGTCTCTGACCACGGTCCACGTTCCGCCGACGTTCCAGTTTGCCGTTGCTGCTGCTGTAAAAACGTCCTGAGCATGAGTAGGTAGGGTATTAAAAAAAAGACCCGCAAGAAAAAACAGAACTGTAACCTTTTTCATCTGAAAGTTCCTTCTGTTATTGGAATTTATTTTTGTCATATTTTTTTTCGTGTTTGAATTTATCGGTTGCTTGAACGCAATATCGTATCCTCTCCGTTTGCCGGTTACGATTCTATTAAAGTGTTTGTAAGACCTAAATGTAAATACCAAGAAATGGGATAAGTTGGTTTAATCGCCATTAAAATAACACTTTAGCCTCATGAAGTCAACAAGTTTTATTAAGTAATTCAAAATGTTATACTTCACTGTTCTTAGGTTAATTTTACCCTAAAATGACAAAACGGTCAGTATTTCTGTGAGAATTTATTTGGAATAACTGCACGATCCGAAGATGCCCTATTTGCGGACTTTCAGAAGCAAAACAGGCATATCAACTTGGTGGCGCACCTTGTCCGCCGTGCTGCCGTAAATAATGTCGCCGAGAAATCGATGGCCGTGGGTCGCCATAGCAATAAGATCAACTTTTCTTTCTTTGGCAATTTTTATGATCTCTTCTGCCGGATCGCCCATAGCTAGAACATAACTTGCTTCAAATCCTTCTTTCTGCAATTCCTGCACACGGCCTTCGAGATAAACGCGATCTGTCTTCATCTCTTCGCTTTCCTGCAGGTCAAGCTGATCGTAATTTCGAGCCGCCCATCCATCGGCCACATGAAGAAGAGTTATTTTCGAATGCGTTAGTTTTCCCAGTGACCGGATATGATCCAGAATCGTATTATCCGTATCTTTATTTTCTACAGGAATAAGAATATTTGTGTACATAAATTACTCGGTTAATTTTTAATTAATTGTTCAAATTGTCTAAAACTTAAATCACAATTCCCAAACAGCAAACCATTTCCAATGACCCGAAATCGAAATCACATAATAGAGCCGGCGTTTCGGTTATTGGGGTATGGAACTTTTTTGAAATTTGCTTTTCATGATTTGGACTTTCTTAAAAATTACTTATTACTCATTATACGGTTTATTTTTAACTCAACCAATCAATAAACGTTTGATACAAGAGCCACACATTGAGCGCAGCGATGATCACCGCGAC
Organism: bacterium; assembly: GCA_016787925.1. Lineage (GTDB taxonomy): Bacteria > CLD3 > CLD3 > SB21 > SB21 > SB21. Next base: position 3,613 of record JAEUSK010000064.1, read on the forward strand.
AATCCATGCTAAAATTTTGATCCACATGGAATTGACGAAGTCACCCATTTTTAATTTGTCGCTGGTGAACAACACGAGTGGAAATACGGCGAAACTCAGCTGCAGACTTAATATGACCTGGCTCAAGATCAAAAGCTGTGTCGTGCCATGTTCACCGGATATGGCCGTTACTATAACGGCTGGAATGATTGCAATAAGCCGCGTAATAAGCCTGCGCAGCCATGGACGCATACGGATATTTAGAAATCCTTCCATGACAATCTGCCCGGCCAGCGTGCCGGTTAAAGTAGAGTTTTGGCCGGACGCCAATAAAGCAAGCGCAAACAGCGTGCTGGCACCAGTGACTCCTAACAGCGGACTAAGCAGTTGATACGCCTCCTGAATTTCCGCGACCTCATTATAACCCTGTCTGTAAAAAGTTGCCGCAGATACAATCAGAATGGCTGCATTGATAAATAAGGCGAACATCAGCGCAAACGTCGAGTCGATCGTGGCGAACTTGATCGCTTCCCGTTTTCCGGCGGTGTTGAGTTCATACTTCCGTGTTTGAACGATCGAGGAATGAAGATATAAATTATGCGGCATCACCGTTGCGCCAAGTATGCCCATCGCTATATACAACATATCCGGGTCTGAGATGATTTGCGCTGTAGGAATAAACCCCTGCATGATGCCGGCGATTTCAGGCTTCGAAAACAATATTTCCAACCCGAAACAAGTTCCAATCGTTGCTATTAACGCGATGACCAGAGCTTCGATATACCGAAATCCTCTATTTTGCAGAAACAATATCAGCAATACATCCAGCGCGGTGATACACACCCCCCAGATCAGCGGAATGCCGAATAACAAATTTAAGGCAATCGCTGAACCGATCACTTCGGCAAGGTCGCACGCGGCTATGGCCACTTCGCACAAAACCCACAAACCAAAGGCTACGGGCTTGCTGTAGTGATCACGGCAAGCCTGCGCCAGGTCACGTCCTGTGACGATGCCCAGTTTCAGCGAAAGCGACTGAAGCAAGATCGCCATCAAATTGGAAATCATGATGACGGACAAGAGTGTGTAGTTGTATTTTGAACCCGCGGCAAGATCCGTCGCCCAGTTGCCGGGATCCATGTATCCTACGGCTACGAGAAAGCCCGGACCTGCGAAAGCGAGAAGTTTTCTGAAAAAACCAGCCGAAGCAGGAATTTTTAGACTGGCGTGCACTTCAGGCAAACTCGGCACGGTGTTTTCTAAACGCCATGCTTTTCCTTTTTGTTTCATTAAAAAACTCCTTGGTATATCATTTTATTTTTTTTACAAAAATTTGTTTGGTGACGTCACGGCTCAAGAAATGCTCTTCCTTGCCGTCGATTTTGACCTTCATCGAGCCATCAAAGGATTCTTTTTCCTTTACCGCTACGCGGCTCTGCAGGGCGAGATTCAACTTCTTCATATAACGAAGCAATTGCTTCGAATCAATGACTTGTGAAACGATAGCCTGCTCGCCTTTGTTCAGTTCGGATAATTTGCAGTATGCCAGCTCCTCCATCACGCCCTCGTTTGACGGAATCGGATCGCCATGCGGATCATAGCGCGGATTACCCAGGTAGGAGTCTATGCGGGCTTCCAGTTCATCAGACACGACATGTTCCAGCCGCTCCGCTTCCTCATGAACATTATCCCATGTATATTCAAGAGCCTCTACCAAGAACAACTCCAGCAACCGGTGGCGTCGAATGACTTTGAGCGCGAGCTTGTCGCCTTTTTTTGTCAGACGAACGCCATAGTACGGCGTATAGGTAATGTAGCCGTTTTCCGACAGGCGCTTAAGCATGTCTGTAACTGAAGCGGATGAAATTTTCAGCCCGCCGGCGATAGCGGATGTATTTACCTTGACGGACAGCCGGCTTAGCCAGAATATAGTTTTTAGGTAGTCTTCAGTTGTTTTATTTGCCATATTAAAATAAAGTTTAGGCTAGCCTAAAAAACATAAGCTATTTTGAACACGGTGTCAAGAAAAAAAATAATAATGAAGATGACTAACGCAGATCACTGAAGAAACGATGCGTATGATGACACCTATTTTTTGATAGCCGTAAGTCATTGCGGGTCAAAGCACGTATATTTATTAGATTTTACATATACTTAAATATCTTAATTTTAGTAAAAAAAAGCTTGCATTCGTACCAATGAATGGATATTATACTTAATAATCGAATTTTAGATACATGCTGTCGCTTTATGACTAACTAATCACAAGTCAGTTGGTGCGGTTAGCTTTCACCTTTTGGAGTAAAGGGAACATGAGAGATTGTCAAAAAGAACTGAAGAATGAACATGCACCCGGAGTATGTCGACGGCTGAAACAGGCGGCATCATTCATGCTAGTCGGTTTTTTTGTATGTGTGAATCTGTCAACAATCCAGCTAAGCGCCCAAACTTGGTATTCGCAAGGGTCCCTTAGTTTTAGTACATTGTCAAATTGGGACAATATTCCAGGCGGCGGCGGGACCAATCCCATAGCGTCGGATCTGACCGATGGCAACAGCACTTTTTTTATTCAGAACACCCACTCAATTAATATTGATCAGGATATTACTGTTGACAGTCTAACCATCAATTCAGGCGGCATTCTCACCAATGACGGATTTGACATTTTCATGAATAGTGACCTGACAAACAATTCAACTGCTGGCGGCGACGCTGACCTCTCTGGAGGAACGACGACATTTCAGGGTGGCAGTGCACAAACGATCTCCGGTGTTCAAAAAACAATTTTTAGCGGTCTTGTTGTCAACAATACAGGCGGCCTCACAGTCGCAACATCTGCAGATGTTGATCTGACAATTTTAACAATTACTTCAGGTGGATTCACTTCAGGTTCCGGCAAAATAAATATTAACAACTCTGTCACCCACTTAACAATAGTAATTGATATCACAGCGGCTGCTGACTTTTCAAGCGGCACATTGGAGTTTGTTGGAAATCGAAGATCTATCGTCCGTTCCGACCGCAATGTCACATTTAACAATATTACAATCAATAGCACGGCCTCGACCTCTGGCGGTAATGGCGCTGTCGATTTTCGAAGCAACAATGGTACAACCCGAACCTTCACTGTTAATGGAACACTCAGTCGTACGTCAGGCGAACCAACCTTAGGCAGTAGCGTAAGCCAGCCTGTGTTGTTGGATTATGGAGCGTCCAGCAAACTATTGTATAACAACGGCGGTGCAACATTAACGGTATCCAATGAATGGCCAAGTTCATCAACAGAAGCGCCAAACGAGGTGCAATTCGCACCTACAGTCGGTTGCACGTATACTATTAATGCGGCGAAACCAATTCCAGATGGCGGCAAGCTCGTTATAAACGGCTCGATCGCAAATCCATCTCTCAGTGCTGGAACAGGAAGTATCACATACGGATCCGGTGCCGGCCTTGTATTTAATGGTTCCATTGCGCATACCGTGGCATTTGAATGGACGACCTCGCAAGCCATCGACAGCCTTTACATGAATAATTCCGGCGGAGTAACGATTACTTCCGGGCGTCGTTTTGTTAATAAAGTGCTCACTCTCAATACAGGTGAAATTAAGCATCCATCTGGGGGAAACGATACGCTTTATTTGGGAGGCAACCTTGTCGGTGGCTTGAGTGGTGGCGGTGCCTATGATACTACCGCGCTAAATGGAATATTGGCATTCGTCGGTTCACAAAATCAACTAATCACCGGGTCATCGACTATCAACTCCATTTATGTTAACAAACCCTTTGGGACGGTTCAGGACGATTCTACGGTTACGTTAGGCGCTTCCGCTGTGACCGTTAAACGCCGGTTAGTCATTGAACGGGGGCGCTTCCTGAATAGTTCGGGAACTTTGACCGTTTCTGATTTAAGCGGCAGCAAGATTGTTATCAATAATTCAAGTATATTCGAATTGGCCACCGGTGCTAATAATCTCACTTTACCTGCGGTTGACGCAAATAATTCGTCCAGCATCATTACCGGCGGCAAGACATTTTTTGGACATATAGCCGGTCAACCTGTATTTACTTTAGCAACGGGAAGTACCTTTCAGTTCAATGGGTCCACTGGCGAAACAGTACCGTCTACTATACCCACGTATGGCAAACTCAAGATATCTAATCCAGGGAACGTCACTCTGAGTGCACAAAATGTGATCGTTGACTCTGTGATTTTCACATCAGGCCTCCTCGTCCAGGAAGGGAATGGCTCATTGACCGTTCTCAGCGGTTTCAGGGGCGAGAGTTCAACTTTATTTGTTGCGGGTGCTGTTCGTTGTGTTGTGGTGGATAATAGTACATATAGATTTCCAACCGGCGTGCAAACTGGAACTAAATACCGGTTAGCCACATTCCGTTATCAGGATTTTACAGGTGGCGCCAACGATACGATCGAAGCGAAATATTTTAACTCCAATCCGGGCGGTAACGTGCCTCCTGGTGTTTCATCCATTTCTACGACAGCATACTATACACTCCGACGAGTAGGTGGAACAGCTCCAAGCAGTGTGACTTACGATTTTACGGCTCGTTATTCAGACGCCGGATTTAATCCGGAAAGCCGTAACCGCCTACTTTTGCAGAATGCCGCTTTGACAACAAATCCTAGTTATCTGCTCCTAACCGGAGAAACACGTGATGAAACTGCAGATAGCATCAGAGTCGCAGGCATTACGGCATTTCCAACTAATAACCAAATCATCACGTTCGGATCTGGAGGCGCCATAGTGAAATGGGATGCAGGTGCCGGAGATGGACAATGGACGAGCCAGCTAAACTGGGATGGAGATGTATTGCCAGGCTCGATTGATGATGTAGTTCTTGATAATTCGATCGTAGTAGGATCATACACAGCAACTTTGTCCGGATCATCGGCACAAACCATTCAATCGTTAGTTATTGGTGACGGCGCTGGAAATACCGTAACGCTTTCCATTACAAATACAAACGCAACTCCGATCACTATTACAGCTCTTGCCGGGGGATCGACTGATTCGCTGTCAGTTTTAAGCGACGGCTCCCTTACAATCAATGGAACTACCGGCGGAATCAGTATGTTAAATAATGCAGGTTTCGATTTTAAGAACCTAGCTACGCTTAATATCTCTACAGGTTCGGGCATAGCGACTACTGGGGAACGAACTTTTGGTGCAACGAGTACAACAAACGTTGCAAGCTCAAGTTCCGGAGCCCTTGATCCTGCCGCCTATGGCATTCTCAATGTTACGAATTCCAGTGGGACCATTAGTACGAGCGGTAACGTTTCTTCTCAAAATTTTACAAAATCAGGTTCAGGCAGCCTTTCAATTTCAGGTGATCTTGCAATCACCGGAACATTGTCCAAATCCGGATCAGGTACATTAACTGTGAGCGGCGGAAATTGCAGTACGACAGGATCGGCAACGGTTAGCGGTGGAGTCCTAACGGCAGATGGAGCCAGCGGTCGATTTAATATCGGCACTACAACAAATACCACGGGCGGCACTTTGACCATCGCCGCAACAGCAACCGGTAATTCAACTTTTACTGGTGCGTTTACCAATGGCGGCACGCTAATTTTGAGTGGTTCGGGTACAACGACTTTTTCGAACGTTTTGACAAATACTAACTCCATAACATTGAATACAGGTGCCGGATTAGTTACCGTAACTGGGAACTACTCAGGGAGCGGAACAATTTCAGCAACGGGAGCGACTCCTGATGTAACTTTCATGGGCGAATTCAGTCCTGGCGGCAACGCAACCTTTGGTTCGCAGACTCTGACATTCCAGGGCGACGTGACGCTGGCAGGCGGCGTATTTACACCTTCCTCGACGACAAATTTCAGCGGATCAACGTTGACTCTGTCCGGTGGAACATTTAGCACGAACACCGGTACTTTTACCTTCAGCAGCAGCGCACAGCAAACGATCGCTTCAACGGCCACCTTCAATAATTTGACCATTAACAACACGACTTCCGGTACGAATACCAACGATTTAGAGGTTAACGCTAATATCACGATCAACGGTACATTGACTCTAACGGACGGCGTCGTGGATATGAATACAAACACATTGATATTGCCGTCCGGAGCTGTTTCTACAACAGGTTCCGCGACTTCATATATTAATGGGAAGATCAGTCGAACTTTTTCAAGTTCCGCGACCAATTTAACCTTTCAGATAGGCAAGGCTAAGCGTTTTCAGCCTGTTACCATTCAAGGGAGTTCTGTTTCCGGAAATCCCACGATAATCCTTGATCAGATCGAATCCAACAATCCCGTACCCTTGACGACTGGAATCAATTCTCCGCTTCTTGCGGTTTCCCGCGTCCGTTATTGGACTATGGCGTATACTGCCGGCGGAGGCAGTATTACGAGCCCAACGATCCGGTTATCATGGAATAACGACGGTACTAACGGTCCTGGAGACGGCGTTGCCAATGCGCCGGCCGGTTCATCCACATCAGCGGACGTCGTCGTCGCACAACAATCGAATGGAGCCGGTAACTGGAACTCTGTGGGCCAATCTGCATTCACGGGCACGTACGCGACGGGTGCCAATACTAATGCTGGAACCGTGACCAGCAACGTTTCTGCGGGTCCTGATGGCGGTACTCTGACACTGACCGATGGCAATACCGACTATGTGACGTTTGCAGGCCTGAATAGCGACGTCTCTCTGCCGGTCGAATTGACGTTGTTTGCGGCAGAGGAATTGGAGAATGCAGGACATGTAAAACTTGTCTGGAGAACAGAATCAGAAATTGAAAATGCATACTGGTTCGTGCAAAAGAAAACTCCAAACTCCGATTTTGTATCAATCGCAACAATTGACGGACAGGGATCAAAAACTTCTTCGACGGATTAC
>JAEUSK010000141.1 GCA_016787925.1 bacterium
CAGGCAGAGCCGGGTTAACGTTCACTGAATAGTTTGTCCCGAAACTTAAAAATGAGCTGTTCACCATCACCGATCCGCTGCTCGTATACAGCTTCACATTCTGCACCGCGCTGTCCCCTATGATCACCGTACCGAAATTCATCGACGATACCGATGACGCCAGCGTTCCCGCCGCGCCCGACGCGCTCAATGGAACTTTGAGTGGATTTATTGAAGTGTTATTCACGAATCTAATCGTATCATGCAATAATCCAAACACGGACGGTTTGAACTTCACGGCAACCGTTATCGTATCTCCTCTAACAAGCGAGTCAGGAAGGGCAAGTACGGAAGTCACAAAAAAATGCGATCCAAAATCCAACGACCCGCCGCTCGCCAAAACGTGGCCGCTCGAAGCATATAACTTGAAAGTCTGTATGACGCTATCTCCAATTAAAACTGATCCAAAATTCAGTGCCGAAGGAGATGCCGCAAGCGTGCCTACTGCGCCCGTGCCGTCCATTGTAATAGTATAAGGGTTGATGTCAGAGTTGTTGCTAAAACGTAAAGTATCACTCAACGCGCCAAATACGGTTGGTACAAATGTTATATCCGCAACAAGGCTGTCACCCACACCCAACGTCAAAGGCAAGCCTACAACGCTGACTTTGAATTTATTCCCAAAATCAAACGTGGCGTCATTCACATGAACAATTCCAGTCGAGACGTAAACTCTAACCTTCAGTTTCGCGCTGTCGCCAACCAGCACATTCCCGAAATCTATTACAGGTGTTGTTGTCACCAAAGTACCGGCTTGACCAATTCCAGACAGAGCAATATTGATTGGCGTGACTAACGAATTATTGAAAATCCGTACAGTATCATGCGTCGCGCTAAAGATGGTTGGTTTGAACTTGAAATTTACATCTACAGTATCACCGCCGAACAGTGTGTCCGGCAGTTGTATCCCGGAGATAGAAAACTGATCACCAAACTTGAAACCCGCGCTGTCCAAAACCACCGGCCCGTTGTTGGAATAAATTCTTAATATCTGCGATGAACTGTCGCCGACAAGTATATTTCCAAAGTCAATCGTTGATGCCGAAGCAATCAAGTCTCCAGGAACGCCATTGCCTTGCAAGTAAACCTTGAGCGGATTGACTGAAGAATTATTTGTGAATCTAATTGTATCGCTGAATACACCAAACGCAGTCGGTTTGAATTGAACGTAGCCTGTAATCTTTTCTCCGTCAAACGATGTATCCGGAAACTCCGTCCCACTTGCAACGCGGAACATCAACTCAAAGTCAAGCGCGCCACCGGTGGTAATAATACCATTGCCTGAAACGGCAGCTTCGATCATCATGGTCAGACTGTCTCCCACCGGAACATCTCCGAAATTCAAGTAAGAAGGGTCAGGAGCAAACAGACCTGGGGCTGTGACTAGCGGATATGAAAATTCGGAAGTATGTTCGCCATCGCCGTACACATTCTGAAGAACGGTGATAGTGTGATTTCCAATCACAGGATTCAATGGGATATTCCAATATCCGGCTTCGTCAACCAATGTCGTACCGAAATAATTCCGGCCCTCATCGTCACTACCATCCACATAGACCTGAATAAGATCCCCATAGTTTGATCCGGTGCCGTACAGAACGTTGTCGGCTCCAAGGCTGTCAATGGTCGCCGGTGTGACTCCATACTGTGCGCCGTTAAGAATTCTGACGCCGGCTCCGCCGTTTTCAAAAATTGAATTTGCCAGAAGAGCAATACCGTGCACATTGATGCCGTCCATCGTGACGCCGTCACCGGCATTGTGCGCGATGGCGTTTCCATTCAGCGCGTTGTCATGAATGAATCCCTGCATCATAACTCCCGATCCGTCATTGCCGAGTGCAGCGTAACCGTCAGCCGCTTTGCCTATATAATTTCCATTTATCATAATGTCATAGATATTGCCGGACTCGACATACTCCATATTGATTCCGTGTGATGAATTTCCAGAAATGATATTTCTTCCTGTTTCCGTTCCATCTCCGATCAGAATCCCAAATGTCCACCCGTTTCCATCATACAATACAATCCCGCCTAGTTGATTGCTAACCGCAGTCATCCCCGTTGGATTGGTGCCAAGACGATTGCCAAGAATTACGTGGCCGTTCGAACCGTCTATTGAGATACCGTGCCAGCCATTTCCGGAAATGACGTTGTCAATTATCGAATCATTATAGGTATTGCTCTTAAGGACAACACCATCCAGATCATTACCCAAATCCTGTCCGTTCAAATTGACGCCGATGTAGTTCCTGAATATCTTGTTGCCGTAAACTGCGTCGCCTTCCAATGCAATTCCATTACCATCGTTTCCTGATATGATATTCTTTCCGGCATCGGTACCGTCGCCGATGAGTATATTATGAGCTGAAAAACCTACCGATCCGTAAATTTGTATTCCTGAACCGGTGTTACCTCTATCAGCAAGGCCATCAACGTCCGTTCCTATAAAATTGCCGATGATCCGGTGGCCGCTGGCATCATAATTATTATCAAAAATGCTTATGCCGTGCCCGTTGTTGCCGGAAATAATATTCCTCATAATTTCCATATATCGAACTATTCCTTCCGCATATATGCCGTCGCCGCTATTCGATAAGACAGTAGATCCATCTGCACCAAGCCCGATGATGTTGCCATTAACTTTATTCCAGTCGCTGCCGCCGCCGGTCGGATAAGATGAACCGATATAAATTGCATTATCAAAATTTCCTGAAATAACGTTTCCTTGTCCGGGCGTCAATCCGCCTATCTCGTTGGATGTCGCATAGTCCTCCAGGATCACTCCTCGGCCTGAATTGGGAATTGCCGCATTTCCGCTGATATCCGTTCCGATATAGTTTCCATATATTTTGTTTCCGCTGACCGGATTGTAGTCATTCCAAATCCTGATACCGCCGCTGTTGTTGCCTGAAATAATATTTCTTCCAGACGGAGTGCCATCGCCTATCTGATTATCGTTGGATACATACTCGATACTAATTCCAAATCCGCTGTTGGCCATGGCGCTTGTGCCTGCGGCGTCCGTTCCGATGTGATTTCCAAGCAGAGTATTATTGCTCGAATAGTAAAACTGAATTCCGTTGTTTTGATTTCCCGAAATGACATTTCCGGTAATGGTCATTTCAGTTGAATAGTACAGGTAGATGCCGGAGACATTGTTTTGCGCAATGATATTATTGGAAATGGTATTAAGTCGTGTCTGGTCTGCATAAATTCCAAAAGAGGCATTACTCAAAGGCGTCACTCCATCCGAACCAACGCCTATATAGTTCTTATTGATAGTATTTCCATAAGCCTGGTGTGTTCTGATGTGTATGCCGTGTTCAACCTCATAACCGTTGCCGCTGATCACATTCATCCCCTCGTTGTTCCCGTTTCCTATCTGAGTATTAATGACTGAAGACGCTGTGACTTCCCCGCCTCCGTTATATCCTTCAAGGTAGATTCCGCTTCCGCGATTCCCAATAGCAGTTAAGCCTGTCTGGTCAGTGCCGATATAATTACCCAATATTTGATTACCCTCCAAATGACCACCGTAGTCGTCCTGCAAATAAATCCCGGCCCCCCAATTTCCTGAGACAATATTCCTGCCACCGGTTGTCGCATTTCCGATTTGATTATAATTGGCTTTGAAGTAGAAATGAATACCTGCCCCATAATTTTGCAACTCGGAAACTCCGTCAGCTTTAATTCCAATGAAGTTTCCCAGAAATTTATTATGATCGCAGGATGCGCCGCTACCGTCAATGTAAATGCCGTCTGAATTATTGGCGCTGATGATGTTGCGGCCCGCCATCGTTCCATCCCCTATCCAATTATGATGCGCACCGTTTTCAATCCGAATACCATAACCATCCGTACCTGAGGCCATTCCGGTTAAATCCGTACCGATATAATTTCCCACGATCACATTATCGTGTGCATTTGAACCGGAGATGACGATCGCATGACCTCCGCCACCGGTACTCATATCGCTGCCGATGACCAAACCCCTAATAACGTTGTTGGACGAAGTAATGGTAAGTACATTACTATATCCATCGTTCTCCTTGATCAGGATGTCCGGAATGCCGTCCGAATTCAAATCGCCATCAATCACTGTAAAATCGCCCGTGATGGCCGGCAGTGCTGAATAAGCCGTGATCGTAGAACCTGACGAAATTTGAAATGTGATCGTATCCGCTTGCGACAATAGATTAGCTTCGCTGATCGCTTCCGTCAGCGATCCGGGGCCAGAATAGGAAGCAGTGGTCACAAATAGTCTGCCCGGAGTCGCACTTGGTTTTGCAGAAACTTCATCCGATAAATTGCTCATATATCCGTTAGGATCGATGGCGCGAATTGTGAAGTAGTAAACCTGGCCGTTAGTAAGTCCTGTGATGGTTTTTGAAGTGTCCGGCGTTCCCCCTGTCGCCGCAGCAAGACTGTCGGTCATTCCCGGCTCGACTCCGCCGTAGATAACGTACCGCATCACGCTCGAATTTTGAGAACGATTCCATTTGAGGATAACTGAATTCACTCCGGCTGTTGCAATAACGTTTTCCGGAGCAGTCGGAGGACCGTCGATGATAAAACTTTGTTCCGTTTGAAATTTTGAATTTCTATAAACCTGATCAATCGCTTCTACGCTCCAATAATACGTACCGTCTGCTAAACCGTTCAATCTCCAGCTGTTGTTGTGGCCGGTGTTGCCCATCGCCTGCACAAGCCTGAATCCACCGGCATTGCCGCTGCCCACCACCTTGGCCATCGGCGACATGACTTCGATGCCTGCCGGTGTGGTTCCCACGCGAAGGTTATATGTCAGGCCGTCAGTCGGTGTTTCGGCGTCTGTGGAACGGACCCATGAAAGGTCAACACTGTTCGCGTCGGGCGTTGAAACCAGTCCCGTCGGATCGAATGGGGGTGTATTGAATACAGTGCCTTGATTTTCATACAGTCTTGTAATCGGGTTAAGATTTGCATCCATTCCTTCGACCATAATATCTAAGTCACCATCACGATCAAAATCTACGAACGCAGAAGAAGGTAAATGCGGCCAATATCCATCGATCTTCGCCCCTTGTATTGGCACGATACCTGCGTCTATCGCGGTGAAATTGCCGTCGCCGTCATTACGGTAAATCAATGACGTGGCATCAGAATAATCATAACCGGGATCACCCGCGAGAAAGATATCCAAATCACCATCATTGTCATAATCGCCAACCGACAGAGTCGCACGCGCAACGCCGGTGAGCCCTGCGCCGATATCGCTAAACCAGTCGCCGCCTTGATTGCGGTACACAAACGCGTATCGACCGCCTTCGGGACGGGCACCTGAATATATAACGTCCAATAACCCGTCATTGTCGTAATCTGCCCAAATGGCCTGTCCGCGCTGAACGCCTTGGAATATAGGACCTTCTCCAAAGAGCTCGGTAAACTGGTCATTGTTATCATTCCGATAAACTGTGACCATACCGTTACCAAGTATGAGTAAATCCAGATCCTGATCATTGTCATAGTCGCCCCAGGCGCAGGATCCGCCGCTATAGCCCGGTAGGCCAATGTCAACTGCCGTGAATGCGTCATTTCCATCATTCCGATACAAAAAGGTATTATCGTTATTGCCGTCATTCCCAATGACAAGCAGATCCTGGTCTCCGTCGTTGTCATAATCGCCCCAAGCCATAGAACCAAAGGCCTGCCCGGCAATGTTAGTGGAGACGTCGGTAAAAGTTCCGTTGCCGTTATTCTTGTAAAGCTTGAAAGCCCGTGTCCCGTTCCCGGCACTACCCATGTATGCCAAATCTAGATAACCATCATTATTGTAATCGCACCAGGCGGCCGCGCTGCGGTGGATTTGCTGCTGAAATCCAGCACTAATCTCACTAAAAACGCCAAGATCATTCCGATATAATTTCGCTATTCCCAATTCATAAGGTCCATCACTCCATTCGCCGCTGACAGACCCGGCAATAACGACGTCGTAATCCCCGTCGTTATCGTAGTCCCCCCAAACAAAATTTCCATTGAAAGCCTGCGCAAAAGGCAGACCCTGAACTTCAACAAATGTCGACGGCGTTGCGCTGATGTCACCGGAGTAGGGACTCTCATTTTCATCGTTGTTGACGGCCGTGATACGGAAATAATATGTTGTGAAATTTGACAGCCCTGTAAAAGTCTTGGAAGTATCGTTAATCCCTCCAATCGTCGAGTACACTAGATTCGTCGGATTTGGACTGGTGCCCATGTAGACTCTGTAATACTGAAAATTACTTTCAAAATTAGGATGCCAATGCAGAAGGACATTCTCGACACCGGAGACGGCTGCTAATCCTGTTGGCGCGAACGGATGCATGGCGCCGGATGAAAGCAAGTATGGGCCATTAATCAGTGTGCCGGTAAGATTATTGACTGTTGCATCCGGTGTAGTCAAAGTAACCACTTCATCGAAATGATAAAGCGCTACAAGTCCGGTTTCATTACCAACAAGCGGTGTGCCTGCAGCGCTGCGAATTTCATTTTGTGACCGGGCCACATTCCAGATTCGGACTTCATCAATCTGGCCATTATGTGGCGAGTGAAAACCTGCAAAACCAACACGCAGTGGGCCAGATGAAGTTGGGGAAGAACTCCAACCGGTCGCAACTGCAATCCCGTCCAGATACAACGTCAATGCATCTCCGCTTTTCACACCCGCCATATGATACCAGCGCCCCGTCGTAATCATACCTGGGTTGGTTATCGCGTTGTTTGAATTTTGAAACAGGACCGTTCCATTAGCATGATACCAGAGGCCAAACGTTCTCGGGTCAGAAATGCCCGGTCCGGATTTTCCGACGATGCGAACCCAGTCATCTGCCGGCATTGCATTGATGAAGAACCAAGTTTCAACAGTCACGTCGCCGGTCAGATTAAATTCAGTCACCCCGCCGGCATCAACATAATCATTCACGCCGTCAAAACTCAGGGCATTACCGGCTTGCGCGTTTACTTGTGTCAAGGCACAAAAAAACATCACAGTCGATACAACCGATATTTTGAGAAATCGTATCATGGACTTCATAACGCACCTCTGAATGTTAGAAAATTAGACTAAAACATTTTTGCACATTTTTGTAATAGGTAAGAAGATGGGATTTTTTAAGGAAAGACTGGAACATAGGATACACCCGATGGGAAGCGTATCGTTAAATCAGACAATCTAAAGTCTTGTGAGAATTTGTTAAATTTATCTCAAATTGGCTGCCATGTCAATACTAAAATGCTATTTTTTTCACAAAGAACCTTACCGTATGGCCGCCCATGCGGTAAAATAATATTGCTTTAACAGCGGCGTTGAGTATATTTCAAAAAACAAACCGGCATTCAACCCATGCTGCGCAGACCCGGGCTCCTTTTATTTATGTTGTGTATCTTTTTCTATACCATAATTCAGTATGGAGGAATTCGTGCGCCCGACGCAGAAGTGGTGTTCCGTGTTGGAGAAAACCTTGCCGATGGAAACGGGTTTGGGGTTACTTCCAATCTGGAGAATTGGAAAGATTTTGGCGTTGCTTACGGAAAAGACAGTGTGCTATATTCGGTGTATCCGCCCGGAGAATCGGTTGCGTTGGTCCCTTTCATCCTGACGGCGCGATGGATCAACCAAACCGGTTGGTATGAAAATATTTCTATTCCTCTAAGTCATTATGTGAATGACGGATTTCGGAAGACTTTCTATCGGAAACCTGAAACAAACTTAGAGCCGCATGCGCTTCGCTTTTTATGTTCCGCATTTAATATTCTCGCTGCATCATTTGGAGTTCTGATCTTCTACGGTATCTTATTTGTCACAACCCATTCCCGATTGGCTTCTCTATTTGTTTCTCTCTTATACGCCTTTGGAACGATCGTCTGGAACTACGCAGGTACATTTTTCAGTGAACCGTTAACGCTTGTTTGGGTTTTATCCTCTTTTTATTTCCTTGTCAGATCTGACCCTCAATTCATCGGCAGCCGGAGGATTTCCATAAGTAATCATCTCTCAATTTCGGGCATCTTGCTGGGGTTAGCTTTGGTGACACATACAAACTCGATGATGTTAGCGCCTTTTTTTGCGTTTTATGCTTGGCGCCTCAGTGGGAAAAAACGGATGACGTTTTTATGGTTCGCCGCCGGATTTTTGATATTTGTTCTTCTTCTGGGCTATTACAACCTATTTCGTTTTGGGAATTTCCTTGAAACGGGACGAGGATTATCAGCACATAACCCCGTGGATTTCGTGTTTCCGACATCGTTATTGTATTGGAAAAACTTATTTGGTCTTCTTGTCGGCTACGGTAAGGGTTTATTCTTGTTTTGCCCGTCCGTCTTGGCAGGAATATTAACGTGGAACAGCCTTCATAAGAAACACCCTTCCCTGTCTATGGCCTTATTAGCGATGATCGGTTTGGTCACACTAATGGCCGCGTCCTATCAATACTGGCATGCGGGCTTTTGCCTCGGACCGCGTTATCTGATGACGATCATACCTTTCATGCTGATTCCCGTTGCATTTTGGGTCAAAGAAAATATTGAGATAAACCGAAATGGGATCGCAATGAAACTTTATATTGGAGTGCTCTGTTTGGCTGCGGCTCAGCAGTTATATTTTGGCATCGGCGAACTTTTTTCGTTTTATCACGTCCAAAAGTGGACTTATATCGCCAAAGGAGTAGATATATTTCTAAATGACCGCATCTATATGAATTGGAAATTTTCCCCGCTGCACCAACTTCTGACTTTTGACCGCGGTCCATTCATTCTCCAATCAATACCTTTGTCAAACCAGGTGCTGTGGGTCTGTGTCTCTTTACTAACGACAATGACCCTTGTTGTCACCACTTTTTTCTGTTACAAGAAAGTGTTTTCCAAACCATTACAAAATAAAAACGCCCCGTCCACAGTAGTGAACGAGGCGTCAGATAATTAGCACGCAGCCGCACCTTCAGATTGCTGAAGTGTTCGCCGGTAGTTTCGCTTTAGCTTCCAGTGCCGCTGAGAAGATTCAGTTTAGTTATGAGTATCTGCGCAATTGCCGGATCATTCACATTCGCAGTAAAGGTGTTGTCTATCTGCTGTATGGATGTGATGCAACTCGCATATTGAAACAAGTGATACTCATCATACGCCTTAGCCAATAAGATGATGTTCTTCGT
>JAEUSK010000161.1 GCA_016787925.1 bacterium
ATAATATCGAGGCTGTTTTCAACCAGATCCCGGTAGCGGTCCTCGCTTTCGCGAAGGGCTTGTTCGGAAATCTTACTGATTTTATCACGGTCGATATTTGAAAGCGCGTAGGAAAGATCCGCAGAAAGTTCCTGCAGAAGCCTGATTTCATCCGATGTGAAAAAATTGAACTGATCAGCGTACAGGCTGACGGCGCCAATGGTCACGTTATTTTGCATTAATGGAAATGAAGCCGAAGACTTCAATTTATATTTTCTGGCTCGGTCTCCCCATGGCGCCATACGGGCCGATTTCCACAGATCGTTTTGTATGACGTATTGACCGCTGCGCAGGGTTTTGCCGTTTGGCCCGTCGCCGGACAGGAGGTCACGTTCTGAAGTGAATTTAATCTTATCGAGATATTTCACAGCAGGGCCGGCTTTTGCCGCAGGATCGATGATTCCGGTTTCGCGGTCAATAAAACCGATCCAGCACAATCGAAAACCGCCATCGTCAATGGCGATACGGCAAATTTCGTTCAGAAGTTCATCGCGGTCGCTTATGCGAACGATGGCCTGGTTAACGTTGCTCAAAACCTGATATACGCGGTTTAGCCTTTTCACTGCGATAACAAACTGAATCTCTACTTTCATTTCATGCATTCTTATCGCCCGCCTCAATATAAAAAAGGCGGAAGATAATGCCATGAGCAGCGCAGTCATCATAGCCAGGATGAAAAATGTTTTTGAAGTCCGAGGTTCAAGAACTTCCTCCATGTCTATTTTAGCTATCACGATCCAATCTGAATTTGGGATTTGTTTCCCCGCCGCAAGTACTTCGTGACCTTTATAATCAATGCCGATCATTACTTTTGTTTCACCCCGTGCAGCGCGCGCAGCGGGTAGATCTTTTGTGTTTATGGGATATTTTAATTTTAGCGCGGTGTTTTTTTTGAACCTCAATTCATTTTGGAATATAACGTCATCGCCTTCCTTCCTAACGACAAGGACTTCCGCCGTTCGGCTTTCAATGGGCCAGGACTGCATTAAATCGAATAATTCTATTTGCGGATCAATAGTGAAGTTTACTACCCCTATTTTTTCTCCGGAGGACTTGAGCGTGAGGGGAACAAAAATTTCTAAATGATAAGAGGTGTCGGCCTCATGTAAGACCAAATTGCCAAAGCTGATCTTGTTCTCGTTCAGGCTCTGTTTTCCAAAATGGAACATCCTCTCCACATGCCGCTTGTCGTAGCGACCAATTGCATATAAGATAACACCGCCGGTATCTATAATTTTTATGGACTCGTAGTTGTGATTGTTGAGAATCGGAAGAAGCCAGTTGTCTAATTGCACTTCGAACTTAGGAGAACGGGGATTGGAGCGGAACGATAAGACATCCTCCATAAACGAGGCGTTTTCGTAAACAAAATTTGCTTCGGAAAATCTTTCCTTTCGGTAGTCTGTAATTTGTTTCGCTTTGAGTTCGACGATTGACAAAAGTTCTTTGCTGTCGTCGGCTAATAGACTTGCATATTCAGAGCGATACAATAGAATGCTGCCTGCGATGACGCCGCAGCTCAACAAAGCATAAATAAGAATTAGGACGGTTGTAAAACGTCTTTCTTTTTGATTATAAGTCGTCATGGGTCAAATCCTATCAATGGCTGGTTGAGCAGTTTGAACTGAATGAATCATACGGACCTGCGAACCCACGATAGGCGTTGGATAGTCCTCTGAATAAATATTACGGATGTAGATGCCAAGTATCGATAGAGATAGCTTTTGAGAACCTCTTTCCACGCCCTTTCCGGATTTCACTAAAACCATTCCATGCTAAATGTAAGATATAAGCGTCATGTTGGCAAGACTTTCTAAAACAATTTTTGAAAACGGATTCAGAATCGTACCGGCTGTTTAGGAGGCTGGTATTGACAGCAAGTCTTGTGCGCTCCGCACATAAGAAGACGTCAAAAAAGTGCTCGAAAATGCACAACGCTCTTTACAAATTATTTAAGCCCAGGCTGCAACATCCAGTACTCGAGCGCGCGGATTGAATTTATGTGTGGATAACTACCGCACAAAGGCTTTGATAAATGTTCATACATTCTCACATCGAGCCGATTGTCCGTAGTCTAACTTTAGGCAGGGACATGATTAAGGGAAAAACACCCAAGTACGTATTTTTGCCTCATTCAAGCGTCATAGAACACTCATTAACAACTTGTGATTATTTAATTTAATTATTACAAAAAGTTTAGCACGCTTTTTGATATGATGTAATCAGACATCGAGTAACCCAAATCGAGATTTATGAAAATTAAGAACAAAATTCTAATCCTGCTCACTGTGGCGAGCATTTCCTTCCTTGGCAGTATCCTGCTGTTAATACACTCCCAGGACAAGAAATTGGATTTGATAATCAATCAGCGCAGAGTAGAAAAGCAGAAACTTTGTGATGAGATTATTAAGATGAAAGGTGAAAAACTTAATGCGATTGTCAACCGCAAGTACAGTCTTTGGGACGAAATGGTTGCTTATATAGAAAACGTTTCATCGTCGAAAGCCGACAAGAAATTTGAAATCGAAAAACTGAATCCGCTGCTTACGCAGCACAACTTTGCCGGGGTGTGGGTTCTTGACAGCCGGTTCAAAAATATTTACTCGTCAACCAGCCGCTCTCTGCTCGGGCTGCACGAATTGCCGCTTACGCAGTCTCAGCTTGCGGAAATGTTTGCGGGTCCCGGCGCGCAAGGTCCGGTCACCGATGTTCACTTTTTTGCGCAGACGCTGACCGGCCTTCTGGAACTGCGCGGATCTTCCGTTCACTCATCAGACGATACTCAAAAAGAACAAACCGCAGTGGGTTACTTTTTTGCCGGGTATTTGTGGGATAATGAATTCGTCAAGGAAGCCGAACAACTCAACTCAGCTGAATTAGCGATATTAGAAGTAACTGAAAACGCGCGGACTTCAAGAGAGAATAATCGGGGCGATGAAACCAATTCATTTATCGCAAAAAAGTCTCTGGTTGGGTGGGACGGCAGTCCGGTTGCAGACCTGATCATAAAGTTCCCTGTTTCGGAAGACACTAAAATTAAATCGGCAGGATATCAGGATATTTTGCTGATTACCGTCTTATCGGCAGTACTGCTTTGTGTTTTTCTGTTCTTACTGGTTCTTTGGATTGTGAAGCCGCTGGCTCTGATATCAAGCAGCCTGAAGAATGAAAATCCCGATGCCATACAGGCCCTTACACGTACGAACAACGAGTTTGGCGAAATCAGCCAGCTGATCAACAATTTTTTCACTCAAAAAACAAAAATTTCCAAAGAAATTGAAGAACGTAAGTCCGCGACGAGAGAACTGGAGATCAAGTCTGCATTTTTGGATCAACTCATCGAAAATGCGCCCGAGGCGGTCGTTGTGCTTGATAACTCAGATCACGTTCTGAGAATTAACGGTGAATTTACACGATTATACGGATTTGAGGCGCACGAAGCTGTCGGCCATAATCTGAACAGCCTGATCGTGCCGGAAGAGATGTCGTTAGAGGCGTCAACCGCGAGCCATAATGTTTCCACAGGTCACCATGCGAGTTTCGAATCGGTTCGACGGCGAAAGGACGGATCGTTGGTTCATGTGTCGATCTTAGGCGCGCCTGTTCATATCGAAGGCGGGCAGGTCGGCGTATTTGGAATATACCGCGACATCTCGGAACGAAAAGAAATGGAAGTAAAGCTGGAGAAAAGCGAAAGATACTACAGATCGCTTATTGAAAATTCCGTAGATGTGGTCTTAGTGGTGAAGCCGGACGGGGTTGTCTCCTACAGCAGTCCGTCGCTGGATACGACGCTTTCGATGTCGCCGAATGAAATGATCGGGAAGAACGCGCTGACGATCATTCACCCGGACGATCACTTCAAAGCGAAGACGGTATTGAAAGCCATGGTCACGAGCCCTGGAACCGGACAAGCGATAGAATTGCGGCTGATGCATAAAGACCGCACATGGCGTCATTTTCAAATAAAAGGAGTCTGCGTAGAGGGTGATGAACCGTACTTGGTTGTCAATGCCGTGGACATAACGGAACGCAAAAGATCGGAAGACCGTATACGCCAGTTGTCCGCCGCCATCGAACAGAGCCCGATTTCTATTGTCATTACAGACACTCAGGGGCGCATGGAATATGTGAATCCGTGGTTTACGCAAATTACGGGATATTCGCCGTTAGAAGCCATTGGATGTAAGCCCGCGATCCTCGACTTGGAAAAAGACTTGAATTCCGAATCCGAAAAACTCTGGGAGATCATATCGGCCGGAGGAACCTGGCGAGGGGAATATCAGAATAAAAAGAAAAACGGAGAATTGTATTGGGAGTCTGCCACCATTTCTCCGATAAAAGCAGCCGATGGCGTCATTCGCAACTTTGTAGTTGTGCGAGACGATATTACCGATCGGAAAAATTCTGAAAAAGCGCTGATCGCGGCCAGAGAAGATGCGGAAGCCGCCATGCGTGCCAAGTCGGATTTTCTAGCCACGATGAGCCATGAGATTCGAACGCCGATGAATGGCGTCATCGGAATGACCGAACTGCTTCTCGATACAAATCTCACAGCCGAGCAGCGCGATTTTGTCAATACAATACAGGTAAGCGGAGATTCGCTTTTGTCCGTTATCAACGACATCCTCGATTATTCGAAGATTGAATCCGGGAAAATGGAGCTGGAAAAGAACCCCCTCAGCCTCATCGGTTGTATCGAGTCTACTCTTGATATTTTCTCCAAGAAAGCGGCTGAAAAAAATATTGAACTGATCTATTCCATCGACGATAATGTGCCGGACGCGTTAATTGGAGATGAGACCCGCGTGAAACAAGTGCTTATGAACCTGACCAATAATGCCTTGAAGTTTACTGACGAGGGCGAAGTCCTCATAACGGTTGAAAATAACAGTGCGCAGAATGATAAGACCGTCAGAGATGACATTGAACTGCTTATTCGCGTCAAGGACACGGGCATTGGCATTGCGTCCGACAAGATCGACCGCCTGTTCAAGTCGTTTTCTCAGGTAGACTCATCCACGACGCGGAAATACGGGGGAACTGGCCTGGGGCTGGCTATTGTGGACCGGCTGGTTCGACTCATGGGCGGATCCGTTTGGGTGGACAGCAATGAAGGAATTGGCTCCACATTCTGTTTCACCATTCAGGTCGGTGTTAATAACGATGATCAGGCGGCGGCAAATATCAATCTGAGCGATTTGAAAAATAAACGCGTTTTAATTGTGGACGATAATGAAACGAACCTCCAAATACTATCCGTCCAATGCGCCCGCATGGGCATGATTCCCACTGTCGCGACCGGACCATTCGAAGCGCTTGAATGGCTCGGCCACGGTCAAGTGTTTGACATCGGCATCATTGATATGCATATGCCGAAAATGGATGGATTGGAATTAGGCGTGGCGATCCGTGAAATCCGGAGTATGGAATTTCTGCCACTAGTGATGCTCAGTTCACTCGGTAATAAGGCGAAGCCGGCCAACTACCCAAGTAACGTTTATTCGTCTTTTCTGTCAAAGCCTATCAAACAGGCCCAACTGAGAGACGTTATGCTGCATATCTTTGCCGGATCGAAAAATGGGAAAGAGGCATTTCAAAGTAAGATTGATGCACAACTCTCGGACCGTATACCATTGCAGATCCTGTTGGCTGAAGACAACGCCATCAACCAAAAACTGGCGGTTCTGGCATTTGAGAAAATGGGGTACAAGGTTGATATTGCCAATAACGGACTCAAAGTTCTGGAAGCGCTTAGAAATAAGAAATTCGATATAATTTTTATGGATGTGCAAATGCCGGAAATGGACGGGCTTGAAGCCACTCGGAGAATTGTAAGTCAATTTAGCGGCAAGCAGCGGCCGCGCATCATCGCGATGACGGCCAATGCCATGAAGGAAGACCGGGACCAATGTATGGCCGCCGGAATGGACGACTTTATAACAAAACCAATAAACATTAAACAAATTCAATCCAAACTAATTGAATGGGGAGGTACTATGACACCCGAAATACCCAATCCGATGCCGACAAGTAAAATCATTGACATCGAACAGCTTAAAGACATAGGAGTAACACCCGACTTCTTTAAAGAATTAGCAGACATGTATGTTGATCAGGCGCAAACGCTGATTGGCGAAATCAAAGACTATGCGCACGTGGGCGAGCTGACAGGGTTTCGAAAGATCGCGCATTCGCTGAAAGGGATCAGCGCAAATATGGGCGCTGTAGCCATGGTCGAGGCTTGCCTGTCACTGGAAAAGATAGAGGCGCACCACCGCCCGAAAGAAATCAATGTACTCATACACCGGCTGGGCATCGTATATGAAGAAACGCGTTTTCAGCTGCGTCAGTTGATTTTAGAAAATCATTTTTTGGAACCGGTCGAAGCCGCCTAGGTAAAATGGAGATCTCCTGAACAGAGAGGATTATTGCCATGAACATTCTCATAATAGACGATAACGCAATTAATGTGAAGGTACTTGAAAACATCCTCGGAAAGTCCTTCCAGTGCCAACCCGTCAGTTATCTGAACCCGCTTAAAGCTATGGAGTGGTGCGCAACGGCAGATCCCGATATGGTCTTTGTGGACTATATGATGCCGGACATGGATGGCCTTCAGTTTATTGAAGCATTCAGACAACTGCCGGACAAAAGTGAGACTCCCATTGTCATGATCACCGCCGCTGAAGACAAGTCCGTCCGTTATAAGGCGCTGGAATTGGGCGCCAATGATTTTCTCAATAAACCGATTGACAAATCCGAATTAATTGCGCGAACCAGGAATATGTGGTCGATTCGTCAAAGTCAAAAACAACTTCAGGATCGGGCAAACTGGCTCGATTCTGAAATTCGCCGTGTGACGAAGGATATTATTGAAAAAGAACGAGACGCCATTTTCAGGCTTTCGCGTGCGGCTGAATACCGAAGCCCTGAAACCGGCTTACACGTTATGCGCGTCGCGCTCTACAGCCGGGCGCTTGCAAAAAAGATCAATCTCCCGAGCGAGGACCAGGAACTTATTTTTGTTGCCGCTTCAATGCACGATATCGGCAAAGTCGGAACGCCCGATAATATTCTCTATAAATCAGATAAACTGGATCAATATGAATTTGCCTTGATGAAACTTCATACGCTGACCGGTTATGAAATTATGCAAAACAGCACCTCGAAAATCATGCAGATGGCTGCAGACATTGCGATTGGCCATCATGAGAAATTTGACGGAACGGGATATCCCAAGGGCCTTACCGGCGAAAGGATTCCATTAGCCGCCCGCATTTGTGCGATTGCGGATGTATTTGACGCGTTGACATCCGATCGCGCTTATAAGCAGGCATGGAGCATTGAACAAGCTATTGAGGAATTGGATAAACAAAGCGGAAAACATTTCGACCCGTTTTTGGTGCAAAATTTTAAAACGCTCATACCGGAAATTTCACAGATCCGCTCACAGTACTCAGCAGGCCGCATGGGCGAGATGGATTGATCCAAATATTATATATTGATTAGTTTATTTCGGCCGGACGGTAAAAATCTCTAACCGGACTTGACCCGTTCAGGATGGGCTTTGATGTACGCGCTCCAGCTTTTGACGGAGGCGCGCGGCGACTTGACACGATGCGCATGGCAAATGGCTATACCTAACGCATCGGACTCATCGAACGTCATTTCTTTTTGTATATCAAGAATTTTTTTCACCATAAAACGCACCTGTTCTTTTGACGCATTGCCGTTGCCTACCACCGCCATCTTTATTTCCTTGGCAGAATACTCACTGATATGTATGTCATGATGCAAAGCGCCCAGCATGGCTGCGCCGCGGGCGTGGCCGAGTTTCAGGGATGATTTTACGTTCTTACTGAAAAAAACATCTTCGATTGCGCATTCTTTGGGATGATATAATTCGATGATATCCACCATATTGTCGTAAATGCGTTCGAGTTTTCGCGGAAGGGAATAGCTGTCCGGCAGCTTAATAATGCCGCTGGTGAGACATTCTAACCTGTTTTTTTCATATCGCACTATGCCAAAGCCGGTCGTATTAGTCCCCGGATCAATGCCCATAATGATCATATTACGGCCTGACGTAGGTTTGTGAGGTTGGTTGTCCGCTATTGTCGGTAAATGCCAGAGTTAGAACGAATGGGGTCAGCACCGTTATGTCATAAACGAATTCGCTAAGCACCTCATTACCTTCTTTAAACAAAATATAAAGATCGCCGTCCTCGATTCGGTAATTGGCATCATATTCGTGTGTACCCTCCACGTCAATGACTACGATATGTATCGTAAAATTCACATTAAAAGTAAAAAAAATCTGTCCGGGTCTGGGCGGATCGGTACTCTGCAGTATCCAGGATCCCTGAATCAGGGCTTCTTTGGCTTCATCTGCGGATGAGATCAACTGCTCCCTGCATGAGAAGAAGAGCGGGAGGATTATAATAATGCTGTATAGGTATTTTATGGTCAAATGTTTCATCTCGGTCTTTTGTTGGCTCTCACAATTTCGTAACAAATTCCGGTAAGTTCTCTATATGCCTTCGCATACTTTGGATAAAATTTCTTCAGAGTTCGGAGATGATTTTCTATAACCCGCACGTCGTTGCGCTCTGCGGGCCCGGTCAGTGAAGCGGCAACGCCCTTTACCTTGGCGTTATTCAGCGTTTGAATTATGATGGGCAGCAGAACATCAATGGGCTCATTTTTCTTTAATCCCATTTTCGCATAAATTTTTTCTGAGATGTATAACAAAACGATCAGGAAATTAGAACAAAAAACCCCGCCCATATGATACAGTGTTTTTTGTGCCGCTGTAATTTTGAGGCAACGTCCTCCAAGTGTAAGAATTATCTCGGTCATAACAGGATAGGCAGCGGAGTCGCCTTCGATTCCAAAGTATATATTCTCGAAATGATTTTCCAATGTATTCTTTGTCCAATTCATTTTTCTCGGGAAAGTCTGCATCGGATGCATGGATGCCATATAGACTCTGGTACTGTCACTTTCCTTGAGTTTTGCAAGCGACAATGATGTGTGTGTTCCCGAGGTATGAATGACGATGACTTTTCGATTTTGAAAATGAACTTTTTGTAATTTTGCTGCAACTGCGGAAATCTGAGAATCGGGAACGGTGATAAAAATCAAATGACAGTCAGTGAGCAAAGTAAAATCGGAGCCTGCCGCAGCGCATTGGACTTTGGCGGCCAACGCTGCAGCCGCTCGGGATGTTCTGCTGACGACAGCATGAATATTGAATCCTTTGTGGCGCAACAGCAGAGCCAACGGTACTCCAACAGCGCCGGCGCCGACAAGGCCAATCTTAAGCGAATGCCGGTATTTTGTTGTCTTCTGTTTCACCAAACAAGTTACAGGTTGAGCCGAATAAAGGCAAGCAGAGAATCATTTGGAATTCGGGGAAATTAATCTTGCATTTGAGAACCTAAATTTTTTACATTGTCATGTGATTGAACCCCTGAAGGAGCCCCTGAATGAATTTTGATTCCTACATTCCAAGCAATGAAACTGAAAACAATGAATTTCGAAAAGTTGCGGAAACGTATTTCAATAATTATATTATCAACTGGTGCAACCGTAATCACATTGATGCCGCTTCTCGTGAGCACATGATTCGCGTGTTGTCGGATTATTCCGTATTCTTTTTTGACAGCCTGATGCATGATATAGCCGATGCGGAACCGATCGATAATGATCTAAAAAATTAAGATGTCCGCTTATTTTCATAATCGTCATTTTACACCCGAAGAAGCGAAAGAGTTATTACACACGGTCCGGCCGTTGTGTGAACGTTTGTTGAAATTGAAATCAACTCTTGATGAGTTGAATTACAATTTGTATAAACACGAATATTTCGGAGGTCTGGGCCCTAATGGGTCAAAGTTTCATCCTCCGGAATTGGAAGAGGTGGTAAAGATCATGCGTTTCTTTGAGAAGGAGGGAGTTGTGGTGAAGAGTTTGGAGGAGGGCTTGATCGATTTCCCCAGTTTGCGTCCAAACGGCGAAGAGGTATACTTGTGCTGGAAAACCGGTGAAGGAGATATTGCGTTTTGGCACACGATAGACGGCGGTTTTAGCGCGAGAAGATCCATGATTGAATGGTAAACTTATGATTTATTTCCCATCCTTTTGTTCTTTCAAAAACTCTGCTCTTACTGATTTGTTCAATATTACTGAATGACGGATTGGAAATTCATGCTTATCGTGATATGGCGGTCACATGAAGCGCAATGGAGTTGTTTTTTAGGAACGAACGTATGGCCGGTCTTGTTCTTGAAGGCATAGTTGGAAGCGGAAAAACATCGGTCATGCATTACGTAAGAAAATATTTTGTTGAACAAAATTGTTCGACGCTCATTCTTACCGAAGATGATACAGAAGGCCCAATGGAGCCTTTCCGTTCATCTAGCCCGTTGGAAAGCATCTCTCATTTAAATCGCCTTCTGAGCATAATCGAGACTATTCATGCGATTCAAAAACCGACACACGCGAAACCGCTGCACGAATTGTTTTTCGTTTTCGAAAGATTTCACCTCAGCCACTGTGTTGACATTGCGGGATTAGAAAATTTTCATCTTTACAGCGATATAGACCGTCGACTTAATACGTTTTGCGCTAAACTCGTCGTTCTTTCCGTTCCGGAAAGTGATATTAAGGAAAGAAGCGTTGTTACAACAAAACAGCATCGTCATGAAAAATGGGGCCGGTATCTGAACCAGATCGCGCCTACCGATGAAGGCGTGGCTCGCCATTATTTGGCGCAGCAGGAAAACTTATTGACATTATGTCAAAAATCCGGAATTCCATCGATGGTCGTGGATACTGCCGATCGGGACTGGCTTGATATTTCAAATCATATTATTGATTTTGTGAACAAGAAATAGTTTGCTAACGGAGACGATACGTGGAATCAAAAGTTCGAAAGGGATTGAAAAAGCCGGCAGGAAGTCAAACGAGAAAGGACGCGGAGTTCTTTGACAAATTCAACAATTTTGATTTTGTTGAAAGCAGGTTTCATGCGTTCATAGCCCGGTACAAATTTCAGAAATCAGAAAAACTTATGATACGCAAGGCCCTTGATTTTGCAAAACTGGCGCATAACGGGCAGAAACGGGACGAGGGGACTCCCTATATTATGCACCCGCTGCGCGTAGCCAATATTCTGATGGATGAGGTGGCGGCGATGAAATCCGATATCATCTGTACGGCACTGCTGCACGACGTCATCGAAGACTGCGGCATTACGATGAAAGAATTGAAAAATAATTTTAACGAATCAATAGCGCAGATGGTTAAGATTCTTACCAAAGACCCATCGATAGAGAATCACAAACGCGTCTATGTTGAAATCATTATGAATTCCAGCGATCCGGTCAAACTGGTAAAAGTGTGCGACCGGCTGGATAACCTCCGCTCGCTACGATTCAGTACGAATAAAACGAAAATGCGGCGGTACATCAGCGAGACAGAAAAGAAATATGTGCCGATGGCTGAGGTAACCAACAATTATATTTTCCGAGAATTAAAACATGAGCTTAGCGTGATAAGAAACCGCATGAGGAGATAAAACATGGTGTCTGTCACGGAGGGCAGACCGGATTCACTTTTTGCAGAAGAACGGCCGGCGGAACCCGCAGAACTATTTTGCAAGGATTTTGACCTTGGTTGTTTCGACGTCCCGAGCGCGTTGACCTGCAGGAAGGGCACATCCATCATCATATCTGATGTGCGGTATTATACGTTACAAATCAATAGTATCTGCCCATTATGTGAACGCCTGTAATGAAATTTCTAAATCGCCGACATTTTTTGAGAATATCTATTGCCGGTATCGCTCCCTTCATCCTGCCTTTCAGAAACTTCAAATTAATTTCATCGGCTGATGTTCAGAAACGAAAGATTATATCATTTGGCAAGATGAAGGTCTCATCGGCAAAGGAATTTTATGTTCAGAGCATTGATGAAAAACCGCCTAAAATTGATCCTAAAAAATGGCGGCTGAGATTGGACGGGCTATTCAAGAATTCTTTAACGCTGGATTATGAGCAAATAAGGGCGAGGGAATCTGTGACACAAATGACTTCACTGGCCTGTATAGGAAATGAAGTTGGAGGCCAGCAGATCGGCAATGCCCGATGGACGGGTTTTCGCCTGCGCGATCTATTGGAAGAAGCCGGGCTGGACAAAAGTGCGAAGAAAATCATATTTTACTGTGAAGACATATATTCGACCGCCGTCGACATTCAATCTCTTTTGAACGAAAACGTCATGCTGGCCTATGGGATGAATGAAAAACCGTTAACCCGCGAACACGGTTTCCCGCTTCGCCTCATAATCCCGGGACGTTACGGTATGAAAAACCCGAAGTGGCTCAAACAATTAGTTGCAACAGAAGAAGACTACAAAGGTTACTGGGAAAATTTTGGCTGGTCGGATAGGGCAGAACTGCAAATCATCACACGCATAGACCGTGACGTTGGAAACCATGTCATTCGGGGTGTCGCGCTCAACGGTAAGAACAAAATTGACAAGATTGATATTAGTCTGGACGGAGGAGAAACTTGGAATGAGGCGGATATTGAGCAGACCGAAAGTTCTTATGTTTGGTCATTATGGCATTTTGATATCGGCGGAAGAAAAGGTAAGATTGAAGTTGTTTGCCGGGCAACGAATGAACATGGCGAGACACAGGATGAAACAAAACGCCTCCCGTTTCCATCCGGCGCCGCTGCTCCTGATCGCCAGAATTTTCGTATTTTGTGATTGAGCATTACAATGTTTTTGATTATCTTAACAATATCCAATTAACGAACATTTATTTATTTACATAGGAGAATATTATGAAGGAAAGAACCGGTAAATTAACCATCAAAGGCAGCCCATTGACTCTATTAGGCGAAGAAATAAAAGTCGGTCAAAAGGCGCCTGACTTCACTGCACGTACAGCCTTTAGCCCTGACACAAAAGTCACTTTGGACAGCTCAAAAGGGAAAATTCGTATTTTTAGCGTCTCTCCGTCACTTGATACCAGCGTTTGTGAAACTCAGGCCATACGATTTAACCAGGAAGCCGCGAAACTAAATGATGTTGAGATCTATCATATTACCGTAGACTTGCCTCCGGCGCAGGCGAGATTCTGCACTAATCAACTTGAAGGGTCGGCTAAAGTGAAAATGGTTTCCGATTATGCTGAGAAATCATTTGGCATGAATTACGGGATTATTATCAAAGAATGGCAGGTTCTCTCTCGCGGTATTTTTGTCATAGGCAAAGATGATGTCGTGAAATATGTGGAATACCTTCCGGAGGTGGCACAATTACCGAACTTCGACAAAGCGTTGGAAGCGGTAAAGAGTCTGATGTAGTTCACCAAATAAATGTTGCAGTAAAAAAGGACGCCATGGGCGTCCTTTTTTGTTATGAACAATTACGAACCAAGGCGGGCTAAAAAATCGGCGAAGGTATCTTCCTTTCTGATAAAAAACCGATCAGCATGTACTGATTGTTTTTTTGCGCGATGTACATTGGAGGTTATAAAATTTTGAACTGAAGTATCCCTGCCCCGCACGGCCGGTACGATAAGGACTTCGCCTATCGGCGCAAGAAAGTCGGCGACGGTCAAAAAATCTTTGCTGAAAAAAGTGGCTGCGGCCGCATTCGTGGAACGGGTGAATCGTTTTCCCGGTCTTCTGGAAAGCGAATTAAACTCCTGAAGCAAGGAGGCCGCCGAGGCCGTTTCGATAAATTTAGTCCGGGATTCCATACTAATCTTCTTCTATATCTTTTTTAATTTTTTGAAAAGCTTCCAGCGGAGAAAAATTCTGTTTCATATAGTTCTTGACCAATCCTATCGTATCTTCGTTGTCCAACAGAAATGAACACCATTCGTATCCTTCGGATTTACATGTGATTTCGACGCAGGACAGGTTCATATTCGATATGCGGCTGAAGATTCCGGCAAAAAAACCGGCGTACAATTCGCAGGCCGTTTTTGAATCGTCGCCTGTCGCATTGGCCGTAACGTCACTAATCAGGATCGAGTTGTGTAAATCAACGAACAAAAAATCGTCGCGTCTTTTTAGCTCAAAATTTCCCCATCCCAGTGCGGCCAGATAGTTCGTGAAAAGCTGATGAAACTGGTCCATGCTGAGGTCTTTGATTGAACGAACTTCGGGGAATGTCAACAAGGCAAGACGCTCGATTTTTGAATAAACCTCGTCGCCCCATTGAAACCCGATCCGGTACATAAGTTTTTTGTCATGCTCAGGAAATCTGGCCTTAATGAAGTTTAGGCAGCCGTTGAAAAAGCTTTTGTCTAATGCAAGGCCTCGCAGGGATTCATGGATGATGATTTCCGAACTTAATGGCAGGAACTGAACAAAATTATCCGGTAAAATAAATTCAGCAAATTTTTCTGTTGGAACAGTTGAATTGGGCATAATAAATTCCGTAGGTAATAACTAGGTTAAAAACTTTTTGCAATTAATTCGTTGGGAGATCGTGAAAAAAATTTGAAATTTATTTCTTCAGCCAGATGGTAATAGGCCTGTAATCCTTCCGACGTGGATTCCAATTCAGCAAGGGCGTCAGGTAATTTTTTATTACCTGTATACAAAAGGTTAAGCGATGTGTCGCGCGGAATGGAAGTTTCAAAAACAAGGTCTTCGGTAAAATAATTGCGAACTTCGTCGTGAACGATTTGTGAAGCCATACTATGGTCATCGAACATCGTGAGTAATACACCCGCAATTTCAATACTGTGATTCGTATTTTTCTTGATGTCGATTAATTGCTGCAAAAGCTGCGGAAATGTTCTGAGACTGAGCGGTTCGCTCTGGAGGGGAATAATCGCATAATCTGAAGCGATGAGAGCTCCCGTAGAAATGAGGCCAATACCCGGCGGACAGTCGATCAGAATGAGATCGTAATACGGCGCGGCATTCAGAACGGACTCTCGAAATAATCCGGTAGCGCGTGTGGCGTCTTCAAAAGCCTGAATTTCAGAATTGGAGTTTGGGATTCCGGAGTCCATGACAAAGAGATTTTCTAGTTCCGTCGGCAGCGCGCCGTCGAGAATTTCAGCTTCCCCGCAAAAAACCTGGTACAGGCCGAACGGAGAATTCGGATGTTTATTGAGGCTGTAGACAATGCCGCCCTGCGGGTCTGCGTCGATAATCAGAACTTTCCGGTTACTTCTCGCAAAAGCAACGCCGAGATTGAGCGCGGTAGTCGTTTTACCAACACCCCCTTTCTGACTTGCTATGCTAAAAACCTGACCCATGTAATCTTATTCCAAATGTAGGTTACCGTAAGCGGCCAGAATATCCTTTTCCGTCTTACCGCTTTGAAGATGTTGTTCTATTTCCTGAATGACATCTTCTGTACTTAATGCAAAGCGATTTCGTTCGGGCGAGTGAGTATCCCCAAAACCGGTACAAGAAAGTTTCTTCCCTGAAATGGAACTGAATAAAGCGCTTAAGAAACCGGCAAGAATACGATTCATTTGCTCGCCATCGGACTTCTCAAGAGCCCATTCAACTGAGTGCTTGAGTTCAATAACGTAAAACTTGTTTCCTTCGGTGATACGGAATTGGCCTATACCGGAGTAACTTAGGTAGTTATTCAGATATTCAATAAATTCGTCCTTAAGGAAATCCTGAGGCTTGCTGATAGACTCGCTCTTTATTTGCTGGATGCGTTCGTTTAAGTTTTCATAGAATTCAAAGCCCCAACTTTTACCGAATTCATAAAAAAACAAATTAGGGTCTACTGCTTTGTCTTTGTTTTGTGACCATAGCAGGCTTTGTAATCTTGAAATAAACGGCATGTCGACAATTCCAACGCGACGGGGCAGCTGGGTAAACGGATCGGTAAGGGACAGACTTCCCTTGGCGTAATCGACTTTGACATTACTTAGAACGGCAGATTCGATTGGGTTTTTGCTCATGATACTTAGACCGGTGTGTGATTAATAAAATGCAAAGCAAACTACAATTTTTTTGTTTATAAATCAATGCAAAAATACGTGATAGGCGCGAAAGAATACTAATGGATTGTAATTTTTAATTGGAATATTTGGTTAAATTTTTTAGCTTTGGGTTAATTTTTTAATTACACAGACCAGGGGAAAATATCGACAAATGTCTAAGTTCATAATACATATAGCCAAGGAATATCTAAAATTTAGTTCGGCGCATTTCACGATTTTTGACGATAATGACGTTGAACGCCTGCACGGCCATAATTATTACGTTTCAGTAGACGTCGAGTGCCGCGATAGTGACAACGGGATTACATTTGATTTCAAACACCTGAAACGCATGATGCAGGTTTTATGCGATCAGCTTGACGAAAAAATCCTGCTTCCGACGGAGTCGAAATATTTAAAGCTATCGAAAAACCGCGACCAATTTGAGGTGGTGTTTTCGGGCTCCGGATTTTCAAAAAATTACAGTTTTCCATGTGAAGACGTGGAGATTCTGCCGATAGCTAACGTCACTTCGGAATTGCTGGCAAAATACATATGCGATGCTTTCTGCAGGAAATTGGAAACTTCATGGAACGAAAACCATCCGGATAAAGAGATTTTGAGTTTTGTGATCGCCGTGGCAGTGAAGGTCGAAGAAACTAAAGGACAGTCGGCAAGTTATGTCTGGGAATATTAGGAAATTTAGGATTGATGATTTTCGATTGTTGATTGACGATGGTCGATTGCAACTTTTTTTTCTTTTTTTCTGGGGTTCATTTATCTCGTGTGCGAAACCAAATCCGGAACCTCAAGTAAATATAAAAATTGCCTATTCGAAAATAGTTATAAACGACCGGCCTGTTTATGATCTTGATTCTGTTACTGCGCAATCGAGTTTTCTAAGTGAGAAATTATATCATATTCTCGTTGCGGAAAAGAATAGTATTCAAAAATATCGTGACAGCGTCGTGAATGAAGTGGATGTGCAGGTTCCCATAGAAGAAAACACCGAGCAAAGTTTAAAATTTAGGGTGCGCAAAGCAATTATTGATTCTATACATGATCAGCCTTATTCTGCTACTCTATATTCTCAAGTTCAGGTGACGTACCAAACGTTTACAAAGCTGGCATACACCGTCTTTCAGGCCGGTTTTGAGCGGTTATATTTTTCCGACTCTTCCAGTCAGCCGACAGCACGTGCTTTCATTAGCCAGCAAGCAGCTCAGTGCAGTCCTTTTGTCTCAAGTTTATTCGGAAGAAAACAAGAATTTAAGAAAATTAAATTATCTGAGTTGAACCAAGTTGAATTGCTCAATGAAAGAGAACCGGATGAGCAAATCGGTAACGGCGTTAAAGATTCTCAGCGACGCTTTGACCATGTCTTATTACCGGGAGGAGTACGACTGAACGGATCGATGAAGGTTTTGGTTGAAGTAATCCCGTCGGGCATGAACGTAAAGATTGAAACATTTAAGGCGAAGGATGATCAAATTGAGTCTGATCATTTTGTTCTTATAAATGAACACAAAACAGAAACTATTCCCAATATATCAGATGAACGTGACTGGGACGGCCTTACAAATATAATAAAGGAAATTGTACAGCGGCTTAAGAAGAATAAAAATGAACTGTATTGTGAACGCGTGATCACGATCTCATTGCCGCCGGATGCATCCTATGATGTTTTTTGCAAGACGGCGATTGTAATTCAAAGTATCGCCTTTGATGATTCTAAACAGGCTGATCCGTGGTATAGTGAGATAGTTCCGGCGTTATATTATAATTAAAATTACTTGTGAAAGTAGAAATGGCTGAACCAAAACAGAAATCGAAATCAAAAAAAACACCTAAAAAACAGGTTGAAAAAGTACGTAATCTTACTTCAGAAGATTATGTTCGACTGTATCGCCTGATGCGCTTGACAAGGGAATTTGATCAAGGTATCATTCGGTTGTATCGTCAGAGCAAGATGATCGGCGGCGCATATTCCGGTTGGGGTAACGAGGCAACGGCAGTCGGGAGCGCGTATGCGCTGGAACCGCAGGATTATTTGTATCCGATGCACCGTGATATCGGCGCACACTTTACCCGCGGACAGTCCGCGAAAGTTCTGATGCTCAATCACCTTGCCCGCGCCGATAGCCCCACGCGCGGTGTGGATGGTACGGGACATTATTACGACAAGAAATTACGCATCGTGGGAAATATCAGCCACCTTGCCGCGATGATCCCGCAAGCTGCAGGCACTGCGCTTGCCGCTGTAAAGAAAAAAGAAAATGCGGTCGTGCTTAATTATATCGGCGACGGAGGTATGAACGTCGGTGAATATTACGAAGGCATGAATCTGGCCGCTGTTTGGAAATTGCCGTTTGTGCTCATCATCGAGAATAATCAATACGCGTATTCGACACCGACGCATTTGCAATATGCCTGCGAGAGCCCAGTGGATCGCGCTGTGGGCTATGGAATCCCGGGGGTTAAGATTGACGGGACGAAAATTCTGGAAGTATACGATGCCTGTAAAGAGGCAGTAGATAGGGCGCGGGCGGGAAAAGGTCCGACGCTGATCGAGTCGGTTACCATGCGTATGCGTGGTCATGCGGAGCATGACGGGCATGAATATTATCCCAAAGGGCTTTTAGAAAAATGGCAGGCGAAGGATCCGATTGATCAATTCGAAAAATATCTGGTTGAAAAGAAAATTCTGACGCACAAATTGATCGAGAAAATTTCAACCGATGTGAAATACGAGATAGAAGAAGCGGTGGAGTTTGCCGATAAGTCGCCATGGCCGAACGGCGCTGATGCGGAATTGGGCGTATATGCGGAATAAAAATGCCTACAGAAGAGACGCAGAGGCGCTAATAGTTTGAATATTGAAAATATTTGAAAGTAGTAATGAATAAAAAGAAAAATACAAAAAAATCAAAAGTAGCGGCATCCGTAACAAATTCCGGTGAGAAAAAACCGTTTTTCACCGCTTCCGAACTCGATTTAAAAAAATTCGAGCCGACCGATGCGCAGAAGAAAGAATTATATTATTTCATCATGCTAAATCGGGCATTCGATGATCGTGTGGCGAAACTGTATCGTCAAGGGAAGATTATCGGAGCCGCTTACGGCAGCCGCGGACAGGAAGCAACCAGCGTCGGTTCGGCCTACGCGCTCGGGAAAAACGACATCGTTGGGCCGATCATACGTAATGCCGGCGCGATCATCGTTCGCGGATTACCGGTAAAGAATTTTTTGTCCAATTTTATCGGCCGTTCAACGACTCCGACGGGCGGCCGCGACGGGAATTCGCATCTTGGCGATCTAAATATCGGCGTCTTCGCGCCTATCTCACATCTCGGCAGTTTGATCATTAATTTAACCGGCTGTGCATTGGCCTTTAAACTCAAGAAGGAGCCGAGAGTCGCGCTGACCTATATCGGCGACGGGGGCACGTCCACGGCGGAGTTCCATGAAGGAATGAATATGGCCGCGGTGTGGAAAGTGCCTTTTGTCTGCATCATCGAAAACAATAACTGGGCTTATTCCACGCCGACGATGAATCAATCAAATCTTAAAGATTTAGCCGTGAAGGGCAAAGCGTACGGCATGGAAGCCGTTGTGATGGACGGTAATGACGTTTTTGAAGTGTACCGCGTTTCTAAATACGCCATTGAAAAATGCCGTGCAGGTAATGGCCCAATTTTGATTGAGTCCAAAACCATGCGTATGAAAGGCCATGCCGAACATGACGATGCGTTTTATGTTCCAAAGGAAATGTTCGCCGAGTGGCAGAAAAAAGATCCGATCATTCGTGCGGAGAAATATCTGCTCGATCATAAGATCATGACGCCGGCGGAGAATGAAGAACTAAAAAACCGAGTTGCGAAGGACATGGAAGAGGCTGAAGAGTTTGCATTGAATGCGCCTTTTCCGTTAGGAGAAGAAGCGGCTGAAGGCGTTTACGCGGAATAACTCCGGCAATCGACTCATGCCCGTAGAACCCCAATGGCATTGATTATTCAAAAAATAAATGTGTTCCGCTGGATCAATTTATATCCGCCCTTTCTCGGTGCGGGCATACGGGTAAGGGAAGTTGATCGAAAAGAAAAGATCATTGAAGTGGAAATGAAATTGCGGTTCTGGAATCGAAATTATGTTGGAACGCATTACGGAGGGTCACTTTATTCTATGTGTGACCCTTTTTTTATGCTCATCCTGATGCGTAAACTGGGCAAAGATTATATTGTCTGGGACAAAGCCGCGCAGATTAAATTTATCAAGCCCGGTATTGGCAAGGTCAAAGCGCGTTTTCACGTTTCCGATGAAAAAATTCAGGCGATAAAAACGGAACTGGAAATGAAGAATAAGGATGATTTTGAATTTGAAACGTCAGTGGCGGACGAAGAAAACAATATCATAGCCGAAGTGAAGAAATTGATCTATGTGAGGAAGAAACCATGAATGGATTCAGGCTCAGTAAAAGTGTATTCGCAATGGTGATGCTCCGAATGCAATTTTGGTCCACGAAACACTCGAAGGGACACGAAAAAAGAGAAATTGCTTCTTGAATTTTATTAGCGTTTTTCGTGTATTCCGTGGGGATGAGGCTGAATTCGCTGATTTATACAGCAAATTAATAACCATAAGGAGAAACAGTTATGACTATCTTATTCATTTTTCTATCACTATTTGGTTTAGGAGGCCAAAACATGTTCGATGAATATTTTACCGGACAGACTTTCCGTTTTGACTATTATCACAGCGGAACGGCAAAGGAAGAACATATCAGTTTGGATGAAATCCGCCTTGAAGGTTCGTGGCCGGGAAGTAAAGTGAATTTGATCGACGAATCCAATCTTGGGAAATATATGTTCGAGGTCGTGGATTTGAAATCGAACAAGGTCATTTATTCACGAGGATTTGCCAGTATTTACGGAGAATGGGAAACAACCGGCGAAGCTTCGAAAATGTGGCGCACACTGCACGAATCACAACGATTTCCCGAACCGAAGGATAAAGTACAGTTGGTCTTGAAAAAACGTCAGGATGACGGTTCCTTCATACAAATATACAGTACCACAATCGATCCGTCGAGCCGGTTTATTAACCGTTCTCCGCTCGTTTCGGCCGGTGAAGTATGGACTGTTTTTGAAAACGGATCGCCCACGACGAAAGTGGATATTCTGATTCTATCCGATGGGTATACAGCCAAGGAAAAAGATAAATTTCATAAAGACGTAACGCGGCTGGTCGGCGTGATGTTTGAAACGGAGCCTTTCAAATCGCAAAAGAAAAATTTTAACGTACGCGCGATCGATGTTTTTTCAGCGCAGTCCGGCATCAGTAATCCTCGCAAGTCTGTGTGGCGTAAATCCGCTCTGGGGCTGAGTTTCAATTCATTTGATTCGGACAGGTATGTTTTGACCTATGAAAATAAAAACCTGCGTGAGATGGCGGCCAATGCGCCCTACGACGCGATTATCATGGTTGCCAATGACCGTAAATACGGCGGCGGAGGTATATTTAATTTATGGGCAACGGTGACTTCTGATACGGAACCGTCCGCGTATGTTTTCGTTCATGAATTCGGCCATTCGTTCGCAGGGCTGGGGGATGAATATTACACATCGCCGGTGTCCTATGAGAATTACGCGATGCCGTCGGTTGAGCCATGGGAACCGAATGTGACGGGGCTTTTTGATCCCGCAAATATCAAATGGAAGCATCTGGTGGAAGCCGGTACGCCTGTGCCGACGCCGTGGAATAAAGAAGAATATGACAAGTATGAGGTCGAGCGTCAGAAAAAACGGGCGAAAATGGTAGAAGAAAAAGCTACGGAAGAACAGATGGAAGTATTGTTTAAAGAAGTCAAGCAGGTAACAACACCTATGCTCAACAAGAATAAATTCTTTGGAAAGGTCGGAGCTTTTGAAGGCGCGGCGTATGAATCGAAAGGCCTGTATCGGCCGGAACTTGACTGTATCATGTTCACGCGTAACGACGTACCTTTCTGTAAAGTGTGCACGGAGTCGATTGTGAAAGTCATCAAGATGTACTCTGAATAAAAAATTAATAAATGGATACTTGTCAGTTCGAGTTTAAACGAGAACTGACTCGTCCAAAACACTTCGCGTTCCTCTTCGCTGCACTCGAAGTGACATTTAAAGATAAGAAAGTTTCCGATGGTCGTTACGCATCAGTATGTTGACATCAGCGTGGATAAAAGTACCATGCGGATGTTTGTTGCTGAACCGAAAGCGGATGGGAAATATCCGGCAATTATTTTTTATTCCGATATATTCCAGCTTACGCCGACTATGATTCGTGCGTGTATACGTTTGGCGGGCTACGGTTTTGTTGTTGCCGCGCCGGAAATTTATCATCGGGTAGAGCCGCCCGGCGCTTGGATCCCGTTTGACGATACCGGACGTGACAGAGGAATGAATGATGCCGCGAGAACAAGCGTCGCGGAGTTTGATTCCGATTGCCGCGCCGCGCTCGATTATTTGAAACAACATCCAAAATTTGCTCCCGGAAAACTAGGCGCAGGAGGATTTTGTATCGGCGGCCATTTGGCTTTTCGCGCCGCGCTGCAGGCGGACGTCAAAGCAACAGTATGTTTTTACGGCACGGGCATTCACAATGGGAAACTTGGCAAAGACGAAAATGCAGGTTCGCTTGAGAGGGCGAAAGAAATTCAAGGCAAGTTACTCATGATATTCGGATCGCTTGATCCGCACGTTCCCGCTGAGGGTCGAAATAGAATTGAAAGTGAATTGAAAAAAGCACGTACTGATTTTTCGATCAAGCTATTTCCCGCCGAGCACGCATTCATGCGTGATGAGGGCCCTCGATACGATCCGGAGTCAACGGATTCGGCATGGCAGGAGGCGGTTGGTTTTTTTAGGAAAGAATTTGGAATTTAGGAATTTAGCCACAGAGGACACCGAGAGTATTTTATTGAAAATTACTGATTGTCGACAGCGCTTTCAATTACGGCCTGAATCGATACTGAAACGTTTGACAGGAAATCGTAACCCGTTGCCGCCTCAATCTGATCAACGGAAACGCGATAATTTTTCCAATCGTCATTACGGATGCCGTTCACATTAGGCATATCAATCCCAATTAACCTGGTAGCTGTTGAAATGTTTGAAATTCCAGGATGATTCATTACAACAATAACCTTCCACGTACGCGCCGGCACTGATACATGCCCCGCGGCTACAATTCCATTGGCGCCATAGCCGCCCGATATTACAAAAAGTTCTTTTCCTTCGATTACGAGGTCACGGCAATAATTTTCAAGATCAGCCCACGGCCCTTGGTTGTTATCAGGCGCTTGCGCGATCATGTTGCTCATGAGAAACGTTTCAGAATTATCCGTCCTGGTGACTGTTCGGTCTCCAGAAGGACATGAGTGGCCGCGATCGTAACCGCTTCCTGAAAAATCGTTTTCATTTACCCTGTACCATGCGTCAGGGAGCGAAACGTCAACTCGGAAATCGTCCTGCCTCGGAATCTCTCCAAGCCATGAACTATTTAAATGCCACGATACCCAGTTAGGCCTTCCGGCCGCGCTATTGTAGGAAAGCGCATATTGTGATTTTTCCATCAGATAATTCCTTGTGGAATCGATTACGGAAGCGGCATTACTCGGATTGCCAAGCGCAAGATGCGGGCTTGAAAAACCCGGCGCGCCGGATGTGTCGGTTATATGAATGGTTAAACGGTAGGGTTCGGTTGAAGTAAACGAAGCACTTCCGCTGCTGACCCTGATATAATAGATTCCTGGTTGATAAGCTGAATAACGAATTGATTCAATGCCGCCGATGTCGCTATTTATGGAACTATCTAAAACCACTTCGTCTGCGCCGAGAAGGTACAGGTCATAGTTCTTTCCACCCGGTATGGATAGATCGATGGTGATGCGTTTATTGGCCAAAGTTTCGAACTTATAAAAATCCTCATCGTCCGGATTATCAATATGTTCAGCCAAGGTTGCTGGAAATGCAGATACGTCTGCTGCGCCTGAAGGGTCGTTGTTATTATCGGTATTGCGCTCTTTTACCTGCGCGCAGGAATACAGAAATGCCATAAGGCCATACAGGGCAAGCGTTGATAGCGATCTTAACATACAGAATTTTAGTCATTTACAATAGCTTTGTCAATTGGTTTTCTTCTACGTGGAAGCAATTTTGCCTTTTAATTTGCTGAAATAATTATTACTATGCACCGCGAAAAAAGGAGTGGCAATCATGTATAAAATTCTATTTCTCATTCTTGCGGTCATTTTGAGCGGATGTTCTAAATCTCGTTCGGATGGTAAACGGCCTGTGCCTCCAAAATTGATCGTGTTCATCAGTATTGACCAATTTCGTTATGACTATTTGACGCGGTTCGCTTCTTTTTTCAGCGCAGATGGATTTAATCATTTGATAAAGAAGGGAGCGAATTTTTCCAATTGCCAATACGGGCATGCAGTAACAAAAACGTCGGTGGGGCATGCCGTAATGATGAGCGGAGCAAATCCCCGTACGACCGGAATCGTCGCAAATAGCTGGTATGACCGCGATCTCCGAAGATTGACGTACGCTGTAGAAGATACTCTGGCGCCGGTTCTGGGCCTTACCCAAAAATCAAATCGGGACGGGCGTTCACCTCGAAAATTTATCGGAACCAATCTCGGCGATGTTTTGAAGCAGCATAACGGAAATAAATCCAAAGTTTTTGCTGTCTCCTGCAAAGATGATGCGTCGATTCTTATGGCAGGGCGATCGGCTAATGCAGCTTATTGGATGAACGATGCCGAGGGAGGTTTTTTTACGAGTTCGTATTATATGAAAACCTATCCTGAATGGGTTACGGCCTTTAATATGGAGCGCAGTTTTGATAAATGGCTCGGAGCAAAGTGGGATTTGCTGCTTGACGAAAAATACTATCCCGTGATCGACACTGCAATCATGCGGTTTTATGATTATCCAAAAGGCTGGAGCGGAACGCTGCCTTATCCAATAGGAATTAGCGGGGAAAAACCCGATTCCGATTATTATAACCTGCTTCTTGAATCTCCATTTTCGTCTGAAGCGTTATTGGATTTCACTGAGAGACTGGTAATTGAAGAAGAGTTAGGTGCCGATGAATTTCCGGACATTCTATGCATCAGTTTTTCCGCAAACGATGAAATAGGGCACTGTTTCGGCCCAAATAGCCGGGAAGTGATGGATGTTACGGTTCGGACGGACCGTTATTTGGCGCGGCTATTCAAATTCATGGACAAGACGGTCGGCGACGGGAATATATTGTACGTTCTCACCTCCGATCACGGGGTCGCTGAGATGCCGGAAGTGCTAAAAAAGCAGGGAATGGCATCCTGGCGTGTCCATCCATCTGTTATTGAATCGTTGGTTCAAGATGCTATGACGAAGAAGTTTGGCACGTTAGGCGTTGCGGGATCGTACATAGGCCGTATGGCTAACCTGGAATTTTATTTTAACAGGGACGCTTTAGCAGAAAAAAAGATTGATAAAAAGGCCGCCTCAGCATATATTAGCGAGGTTCTGACAAAATCGGTGCCTGAGATATATCGAGTGTATACCGCAGAGAATTTGGATCAGGGCATAACGGATCGGGACACGGTTTTGACGCTTGTTCGAAATAATTACTATAAGATGAACAGCGGAGATTTAGTCATCGTCCTGAAACCGAATTTCGTATGGGACAGAAATGAAGTTGGCGCTGAACACGGTTCACCTTACTCTTATGACCGGCACGTTCCTCTTATTTTATATGGAACTCATTGGATAAAAGCTGGACATTTTGAGACCCCTAGTTCTCCCGCCGACATTGCGCCCACATTGTCGATCATATTAGGAATCGATGCGCCGGCCGGTTTCGAAGGAAGAATATTAAAAGAAGTTATGCAGTTTTCAGAATAGAAACATTACCACAACCTAAGAAGGAGTTCACACAATGCCCGGAATGATTACCAACATTAAATATGTCTGCATCTATGCATCGGATTTCGACCGCTCACTTGCTTTCTACAAGGACGGCTTAGGTTTGGATATAACATATCATGAAGACGGTTTTGCGCAATTTAATACAGAGGGTACGATTCTAACGCTGGAAAAAGGCGGCGAAAAATCTGCGGAACCGAAAGACTACAAAAAGAACGGCGTACTGATTCAGTTTGAAGTTGACGATATGGAGAGAACGGTTGGAACTCTAAAATCCAAGAATGTCAAATTTACGCAAGGCATTACGGAATTGGAATTCGGCAAGATTGCTGTGGTTGTTGATCCGGACGGAAATCAGCTGCAGTTGCTTGAACAGTAGTTGGTAGTTGCTTGTCGACGGGTTGTGTGATGAACGAAAAATAATTTTTGCAAAGGATATAATGGCGACGATTACATATTTGGAAGCGATTTCGATGGGGATGCGCGAGGAAATGCGTCGCGATCCCAATGTCTTTCTGATCGGGGAGGATATCGGCGTATACGGCGGAGCTTTCAAAGTGACTAAAGGATTCATCGAGGAGTTCGGCGCAGATCGTGTAATGGACACGCCTATATCAGAAGCAGGTATTATCGGAGTTTGTGTCGGATCGGCTTTGATGGGTCTACGTCCTGTTGCAGAAATGCAGTTTGCCGATTTTATTTCCTGCGGTTTTAATCAGTTGGTTAATCAGGCCGCTAAAATTCATTATCGCTGGCGGGAAGCAGTTCCGATGGTCGTCCGTTGTCCTTCGGGCGGCGGAGTTCATGGCGGGCCCTTTCACTCACAAAATCCGGAGGCATGGTTTTTTCATGTTCCGGGCTTAAAGATTGTATCTCCTTCCACTCCGTACGACGCCAAAGGTTTGATCAAATCCGCTATCCGAGATAATAACCCCGTATTATTTTTTGAGCACAAGTTTCTTTACCGCCGCATCAAAGGAGAAGTTCCGGAAGACGATTACATAGTACCGATCGGTAAAGGCGATATTAAACGCGAAGGTAAAGACATGACCGTCGTTGCATACAGTTCGGCTGTGCATTGGGCGCTGGAAGCGGCTGAGCAAATTGAAAAAGAGGACGGCGTGAGCGTGGAAGTTCTGGATATGCGCAGTATTTTGCCCTATGACAAAGAGCTCATATTACAGTCCGTGAAAAAAACTAACCGTGTGATCGTTGCGCACGAAGCGACCTTGACCGGCGGCGTTGGGGGCGACGTGTCCGCATTCATCACGGAAAACGCTTTTGAACATCTGGATGCGCCGGTGCGAAGATTGGCGGCCATAGATACACCGGTTCCTTACAGCCCGCCGCTGGAAGCGCATTTTTTGCCTAACAAAGACAAAATGCTCAAGGTCATGAGGGAATTGGCTGCGTATTAGGTGGAAAGTTAGATTTTTGGAAAACAGGAAAGACAGATTGATCACGCGATTGTTGAAATCACTAATTTTGATGATGTATAGTTTGTATGGAACGGTGGTCGCAAGTAACGAACTGCCGATAGAAATTATATCATCCGGCGTAAATGAGCGTAATTATGTTGCGGACGCGCATATGGATGCGTCGATTAATTATCCGGGGATTATCGACAAAACGCCGGCGCAATGCGAGTTCATTCTTTATAAAGGATTTTCTTCAGATCTGGACCGTGACGGTAATGAAGAAATTATTGTTTCGGGCAGCCTCAATGAAAAACTGACGTATGTGATGGTCTATTACATGGATGAGGGTAAATGGACCTGCAATATAGTCAACAGCTGCAACGGCGGAAGCGTTTTTGATATTAAGATTATTGACGTCGACAACGACGGTTTTGCTGAGATCTATTCCGTGCTTCTTGATGAAAATCTTCGCCGTTTCTGCCGCATTGAAAAATTAGTTGATCATAAATTTACTTCGCTTTTTAGCTTGGACACCAGAGGCGGCCTGTTGTTTTCATGTAATATTTCATTGATGCGTGCGGACGAAAAACAAAAATATCGAGTGCGAATCGATGAAGTTGAATACCCTGAAAAAGAAGACGGAGACGTTCGACAAAGAACGTACTTTTACAAACTGGAAAAAAATATTTTTGTATTGGAAAATGTTTATTCCGGCAGACAATAGGATCGTTTCAAAAGGAGACCACTATGTTGACATTATGGCTTTTAAAACTTTATTGGGTCTGGATCATTCTTGGTCTGATCATACTGATTCCGAACATTCCGCCATTCGGATTTGGTATCTTAGGCATGATCGTTGGCGGTATTTTTACACTTTGGGGACTGGTGGCTCGAAAAGCGATGTCGAGCGAAAGTTTCCGCAGCCGGATCGATCGTAATTTAAAATGAAATTCCGGTTGGCTAATTATTCAAAACAAAAGTAAAGATTGAGGTAACGAAACATGGCACAGAAATTTCAAAATTTTATCAACGGCGAATGGAAAGACGCGAAGTCCGGGCAAACATTTGAGAACCGTAATCCGGCGAACTGGGATGAAGTGATAGGCACATTTCCAAAATCGGCTGAAGAAGATGTAAATGAGGCCGTTGCGGCGGCCAAAGCGGCATGGGAAGAATGGCGGTTAACGCCGGCTCCTAAACGCGGCGATATTCTGAAAAAAGTCGGCGATCTGATGGTAGAACGCAAAGAAGAACTCGCGCGCGAAATGACGCGTGAAATGGGAAAAGTTCTTGCGGAAACGCGCGGTGATGTCCAGGAAGGCATTGACACAGCTTATTATGCGGCGAGTGAAGGACGCAGATTATTCTCCTATACGGCTCCATCGGAATTGCCCAATAAATTTGCCATGGCCATTCGGACGCCGATCGGAGTTGCCGGTATCGTCACGCCGTGGAATTTCCCAATGGCGATTCCG
Organism: bacterium; assembly: GCA_016787925.1. Taxonomy (GTDB): domain Bacteria; phylum CLD3; class CLD3; order SB21; family SB21; genus SB21. The sequence continues at coordinate 28,871 of JAEUSK010000161.1, forward strand.
ACTTGGAAAATTTTCCCGGCGTTGGTGTGCGGGAATTGCGTCGTATTTAAACCGGCTTCCGACACGCCCAAAACGGCAACGAGTTTAGTTCAGATACTGCACGATGCCGGAGTTCCCAAAGGCGTGGTCAATATCGTTCACGGCGGCGGCGGCGCGGTAGGCATGAAGATCGTTGAACATCCTGACGTGGCGCTTATCAGTTTCACCGGTTCGTCCGGTGTGGGGAAGACGATTGCGCAATCCTGCGGAAAAACGCTGAAGCGCGTATCACTTGAGTTAGGAGGCAAAAATGCACAAGTTGTCATGGACGACGCGAATCTTGACTTGGCGCTTGACGGCGTTTTATGGGGCGCATTTGGAACGACGGGCCAGCGCTGCACGGCAACGAGCCGGTTGATCCTGCATGAAAAAATCCACGACAAATTTGTTGACATGTTGGTCAAGCGCACCGAAAAACTTCGGCTCGGCGACGGTCTCGAAAAAGGCGTAGAAGTCGGACCGTGCGTGAACGAAGGACAATTAAATACCGATCACGAATACGTTGAGATAGGGAAAGCGGAAGGCGCCAAACTCATGTGTGGCGGGGAGCGCGCAACGGAAGGCGATCTGAAAAAAGGATGGTTCTATAAACCGACCATTTTCACCAATGTCAAACCGGGCATGCGTATTGAACAAGAAGAGATTTTCGGACCCGTTCTTTCCGTAATTAAAGTTAAAAACTTCGATGAAGCAATTGAAGTATTGAACGACACGGTGTACGGGCTGTCATCTTCCGTTTATACGCGTAATGTCAACGATTCGTTCAGAGCGATTCGGGATATCAAAGCAGGCATTACGTATATCAACGCTCCGACCATCGGCGCCGAAGCGCATTTGCCTTTCGGCGGAGTAAAGGAAACCGGCAACGGGCATCGCGAAGGCGGCTGGGCTGTTTATGATTTTTTCAGTGAATTAAAAACCGTATACGTCGATTACAGCGATAAATTGCAGCGCGCGCAAATTGATAACTATTAGTATTAGATGATTCAGTTTATTAGGAACATTTTTGAGATTCTTGTTGACCATTCAGCCATCGACGATCTGGATTGTTTTTGGTGGATTGGTCAGCAGGAAGTTCTTATCGGACGCAGACAATGTCTACTCAAACCGGAATGGAGGGTGTGAGACCGGTTCTCCTTTTTTCATAGATTTCCTCTTTCTTGTGATCGGGGGAATATTCACCCATTTCTTTTTCAAAGGAGAATCAACATGTTAAATATACATCTTACAGCAGATCAGGTTCACGAAACTTTGCGTAAACACATGCAGGTAGACGGATTTGATCTTGTGCTCGATACAAAGAAAAGCTTAGGTTCCCGCCTTGTCGATGTCAAAACAGGAAGATCTTTCTTAGATTTTTACTCATTTTTCGGTTCCGCGCCCATCGGAATGAATCACCCCCGTATGCAGACCCAGGAATTTAAGGACGGGCTGGTTGAAGCCGCGACCAATAATCCCGCCAATGCGGATATTTATACGGTCAAAATGGCGGAATTCGTTGCCGCATTCGACAAAGTTGGAATACCGGATTATTTACCGCATTTGTTCATGATTTCCGGAGGAGCGCTTGCAGTTGAAAATGCGCTTAAGACGGCCTTTGACTGGAAGGTACGTAAACAGTTTCCGAGCGGATTCAAGTCCGTCGATGAAGAAAATGCATATGTTAATTCACTAAAAGTGATCTATTTCAATGAAGCATTTCACGGCCGTTCGGGATATACGCTGACTATGACCAATACTTTTTATCGTCATAAAGTTCAGTACTTCCCGAAATTTGACTGGATCAAGGCGCCGAATCCGAAAATTATTTTTCCTCTTGATGAAAAGAATCTTGCGGATGTAAAGAAACGGGAAGACGAATCATTACAATACATACGGGAGCAGGTTTCAAAATACAAATCGCAGATTGCGTGTTTGATCATTGAGCCGATACAGGCTGAGGGTGGTGATAACCATTTCAGAAAAGAGTTTCATGAAGAGCTTCGTAAGATTTGTGATCAGAACGAGATACTGTTAATTTATGATGAGGTTCAGACCGGCGTGGGTTTGACGGGCGCTTTCTGGGCACATCAAAAGATCGGCGTGAAACCGGATATACTTGCATTCGGAAAAAAGATGCAGATCTGCGGGATACTAGCAGGCAAACGCATTGATGAAGCAAAAGAAAACGTTTTCGCCTGCAGCGGCCGTATCAATTCCACCTGGGGCGGCAATCTGACCGACATGTACCGTTCCACCTGGTATCTGAAGATCATTGAAGATGAAAAATTAGTTGATAACGCGAAAGTGCAGGGCGATTATCTGCTGGCAGCATTGCAGAAACTTCAAAAAGACTTCTCAGATATATCAAGTGTGCGCGGAGCCGGTCTTATGTGCGCTTTCGATCTTCCGCTGACGGAAACACGGGATGCGTTGGTTAAGAAAGCTTATGGGCAGGGGTTGCTTATTCTGAAATGCGGCGGGCGCACGATCAGGCTTAGGCCGGCGCTCAATATTACAAAATCAGAAATCGATGAAGCTATGGGCCTTTTGAGGAATGCATTGAAGCAAATTACAAAATAGGTGATATACACCTTGACAATCGAAGGTTGATTCTCTATATTCGAGCCCGCTGAAATTTATGTTCGGGGCGTAGCGCAGCCCGGTAGCGCGCCTGTTTTGGGAGCAGGATGTCGGAGGTTCAAATCCTCTCGCCCCGACCCAATAAGACCCTCTGGTTAACCAGAGGGTTTTTGATTTAGGGCAAAGGATGATCTACTACGTATACATTCAGTTCTCTGTTGGGTAAGTATTATGTGGGCTATACACATGAACTGGATAAACGTATAAAAGGTAACAACATGGGATTAAGTCGATATATTAAGAGCGGATTGCCATGGGAGTTAGTCAAGTATTTCGAGAGTGTATCGAAATCTAAAGCAATTGAATTGGAAACAAAGATTAAGAAACGAGGGATCAGAAGATTTTTGAATGATCTTGAAACCATGAAACACGGCTAGCGCGTGGTCCCGCCACAAAGCGGGATCGCCCCGACCCAATAAGACCCTCTGAGTAATCAGAGGGTCTTTGATTTTACCTCAAGTTTCGTATATTATTGCATCACTTAGTGCCTATCATAAAATTCAGCCAATCTCATAGAGATGAATAAAGCGGAACTAACATATTGGATCAAATCCAAGTCGCTGGAAATTGGCTTTGACAAAGTGGGCATCGCCAAGGCGGATAAAGTTGCATCGGAATCGCTACTGGAACGATGGCTGTCAACCGGTTTTCACGGAACGATGAAGTGGATGGGGAGTTATTTTGACAAGCGAACAGATCCGCGCAAGTTATTTCCGGGTGCAAGGTCAGTCGTTTCAGTTGCGCTTAATTACTATACCCCGAATTCAATTCCTGACGATCCCTCGATTGGTAAAATCTCGCGATATGCGTGGGGTGACGATTACCATGATATTATGAAAGAAAAGTTGCGCCAACTGCTTTACGAAATACAGTCAATATGCCCTGAAGCAGAAGGAAAGTGCTGTGTTGACACCTCTCCGATGATGGATAAATACTGGGCAACTCAGGCCGGGATCGGCTGGCAGGGGAAACATACCAATGTGATCACAAAGGAAATCGGATCATGGGTGTTTTTAGGCGAGATTATCTTAAATATGGATCTCGATTATGACGAGCCGATAAGCGATTTCTGCGGAACATGTAACCGGTGTATTGAGGCTTGTCCGACACAAGCAATTACTCAGCCGTATGTCGTGGATTCAAAGAAGTGTATTTCTTATTTGACCATTGAGTACCGAGGCGAAACTTTCCCGAAACAAGTTGAAGCCAAATTCCATAACTGGATTTATGGCTGCGATATATGCCAGGATGTTTGTCCGTGGAATATCAAATTCGCCAAAACGGCCTCAATCGCACAATTTTTTCCACGCGAAGAAAACGTAAATCGGAATTTGAGAGAATGGGAATCACTTAACGAAGAGGAATTCAGGAGACGGTTTAAAAAAAGCTCCGTTAAGAGAACAAAGTACACCGGATTTATGCGAAATGTGAGGCATCTTTTATCAAGATTGATAAAAATCTGAACAGACACCGGCACGATCCGTCTTGACTTTTACACATAATTTTCGGAATTTTGGACGTTCACAACAAGTTTGTTTATTCGGAAAATATTTAGAATTTTACTCACAGCAACAGAGGAGAATTTATGGCAAAGAGGTCAACAAAAAAACCGGCTTCAAAGAAACCGGCGAAAAAGAAAGTTGTAAAGAAAAAATTAAGCAAAGCAGTGAAAAAGACTGCGCCAAAAAAAATCATTAAGAAAAGTGCAAAAAAACCATCTAAGATTAAAACTTCAAAAAAGGCACCTAAACTGACTTCAGAGCAATTGGCATTGAAAGTTCAGAACAAAGTGGAAGGTTTCATTAAAAAATTATATAAAAAGAACTACGAAAGACATGATGATGGAAGATTTTTAATTTTTGAAGGATCTACAGTTGTTCAAACGGTTATTCGCCCCTGGCACAGCGACGACGTGGTCGTTGAATCTTTTTCGTATGTCGTCCAGGATGCCCGCTTGGATGACAACCTGATGAAATTTCTACTCAGAGAGAACGCCGTGTTGCATTTTGGTTCCTTTGGCATCACGTATGACGGAACGGTCATCTTCAGTCATTCCCTCGCCGGCGCTCATTTGGATGAGAATGAGTTCAGTGCTTCACTTAAGTCTGTTGCCCGCATTGCAGACCACTACGATAACCAGATTGTTGCAATGGCCGGTGGAATGACGGCGCGCGAGGCAATGAAAAAAGGTATTATGTAACGGTTGTTGAGAACTTGGTTTCGAAAACCAGCGTTGTTTAACCGGCGCTGGTTTTTTTATGTTTGGTATTTTCTTCTTGCTCTTTTGATCAACCCGGTCACCGTTCTAAAGCCCGAGTAAATCGAAAAAATGGCCTTTTTTAATGCAAGATTTCTTGACAAATAGGGTCAGATTGATTACTTTGGGCAACATTAAAAAGCATGCCGTGAACTATTGTAATATTATAGCCCGAGCCTTACGCAATTTGAGACAGCTGAACCCCGCCAGGTCCGGAAGGAAGCAACGGTAGGCTATTCTTGGATGTGCTGTAACAAGCTTGGGCTTTTTTTTCTTCCACTCTAAATAAAAATTTTCATGTCCTATCTCGTGATTGCCCGAAAATATCGCCCGATGCGGTTTGACGATGTGATCGGCCAGGAACATATTACAACCACTCTCAAAAACGCGATCGAATCCGGCCGCATCGCTCATGCGTATATTTTTTCAGGGCCCCGCGGTGTCGGCAAAACGACCACCGCCCGCATTTTCGCCAAAGCAATCAATTGCGAGAAAGGCGGCCCAACCGTTACTCCCTGTAACGAATGCCTCAGTTGTACTGAAATTACCGGGGGACGCAGTCTTGACGTTTTAGAAATAGACGGCGCATCGAACCGAGGCATCGACGAGATCCGAAGCCTGCGCGACAATGTTCGTTATATGCCGATTCGCGGCGGTTATAAGATCTATATCATCGATGAATTTCACATGATCACCAAGGACGCTTTCAATGCGCTTCTTAAGACGCTCGAAGAACCCCCGCCGCAGGTCATTTTCATTTTTGCAACAACTGAACCCAACAAAATATTACCCACCATACTATCCCGTTGTCAGCGATTCGATTTTAAGCGGGTTCCTATTGACAAGATAATCGGGCGACTTCGGTACATTTGTAATGAGGAAAAAATTACGATCGATGAAGAGTCCCTTTTTGCCATGGCACAGATGTCCGACGGCGGCATGCGTGATTCGCTTACGTTGTTGGATCAGGTGATCAGTTTCTGCGGGACGGACATTAAAATTGATCAATTGCGGGATGCGCTGGGCATAATCAATGTGGACGTGTATTTTGAACTGACGAATATTATTCATCAAAAACAGACCGCAGAAGGTTTCAAATTTGCCGCAAAGATTTTGGATGCCGGCTGGGACATCACGGAGTTTTTACACGGTTTTTTAGAGCACATTCGTAATATGCTGATGGCGAAAGCCTGCGGGGCACAATCGCTGACGGAAGTGTTTGAAGGATATCAAAAACAGTACGGACAGTCCGTTGCTTACTTTTCGGAACCGGATCTCTTACGGATGATGAACCTGGTTTCGGAAACCGTTCAACGTGTCAAATGGAGCATTAAGCAAAAATTCATTTTTGAACTGATGCTGATGAAACTGATCCACATGGAAAGTACGGTTCAGGTCAGCGACTTGATAAGAAAGATCGAATCGATAGAAAATAATGAAAGCAACTCGGATGAGCTTGTTGTAAAAAAAAAAATTAATTCCGTAGCGCCTGCAGCCTCTGAGGACGTCCCTGAGCCGACAGTTCTAAACAGTACCGCTTCAATCCCGGTTGTTAAGCCGGCTAAGTTTTCATCCGGATCACAACATGTTACAGTAAGCTTACGGCAAGTCGAAAGTAAATGGGGCGCAATTCTCAGTAGAGTCAAACTGGAAAAAATTCGTGTCGGCGCCATACTGGAGAATGCATTTCCGGCCGAAATCGTCCAGGATGTACTCCATGTGGGTTTCACGCACAGCGACTTTACCGGATTTCACATTGAGATCATTCATAAAGAAAGAGAATATCTGTCCAATGTGATGAACGAGTTTCTGGGACAGCGTGTACGTATTCAGTGCGATCTTAAAAGAACGATTGAGATTGACAGAGACCATCGGGGACTTCACGTGAACGACATGCCGGAGGATCATTATCCGGCGGTAGAAAGCATGGATAAAGAGGAAACTAAATCTGAAAATGGAGCTTCTCAAAAGGATAGGGTAGAATTATTCAAACATATCCGGGAGCTCGAACAGAAAGATCCATTAAAACGTTTGATAGAAATGTTTGACTGTGAACTTATTGAAGCATCGTACAAATCAAACACATAAACCATACAGGAAAGGTGATGACGCTGGCATGATGAAGGGATTTGATATGAAAAGCCTTATGCGTGAGGCAGAAAAAATGCAAAAAGAGATAGAAAAGCAGCGGACGGAATTAGAACAGGTTATTGTCGAAGGCGCAGCCGGCGGCGGCATGGTCAAAGTCAGCGTCAACGGCAACGCGAAAATTCTATCGATAAAAATTGACAAAGAAGCTGTTAATCCGGACGATGTCGGAATGTTGGAAGATGTGATCTTGTCTGCTATTCACAACGCGGTTCAAAAGGCGGAAGAGATATCGAATGCAGAAATTAACAGAGTAACGGGCGGTCTGCTGCCTAAGATGAAGTTACCGAACGCTTAATACTAAAACATCGCACATGCAGTATACATCAGAGTCATTAGAGCGGCTCATCAATGAATTTTCAAAACTTCCAAGCATTGGGCGCAAGACAGCCCAGCGCTTAGCGTTTCATTTGCTGAAGCAGCCCAAAGAAGATGTGTTGGTTCTTTCGAAAGCGCTGGCCGACATAAAGGAAAAGATCGGCCGCTGTTCTGTTTGCTTCAATGTTACTGAACAAGACCCCTGCGTTCTGTGCACCAATCCAAAACGTGACCGGAACACGATCTGCGTAGTAGAAGAAGCCAATGACGTATTGGCTATCGAACGCATTGATCAGTATCGCGGCCAGTATCACGTTTTGGGCGGCCTGTTGAATCCGCTGGATGGCATCGGACCGGATGATCTCAAAATAAAGGAATTACTTCTTAGATTGAACGGTAACGTAAAGGAAGTTATACTTGCGATCAATCCCAACGTTTCCGGCGACGCCACCGTGATGTATATTGCCGAAAAAATGAATGGGATACCGGTCAAAATTTCGCGCATCGCTCGTGGTATTCCAATCGGCAGCGATCTGGAATTTGCCGACATGACCACCTTGACACGCGCAATGGAAGGCAGAGTTGTTCTGTGATCCAAAGATTGAAAATCATTTATGATTAGAAAAGATTATTACGATGTTATCATAGTTGGCGCGGGTCCCGCCGGCAGCACGACGGCTAAATTTGCCGCGCAAAACGGCGCCAAGGTACTCCTTCTTGAAAAGGATAGGGAGATCGGCGTTCCTGTTCGCTGCGCGGAAGGAGTTGGCGCAAAGGGTTTGCTGCGTATTGTCGGCAAAGTGGAGCCTAATTGGATCGCTTCGACCATAACCGGTTTCCGCCTGGTATCGCCCGATGGAACGGCCGTAGATGCACGCTGGGGTGACTGCGGGTATTGCCTGGATCGGAAAGTATTTGATTACGAACTCGCGAATATTGCAGCACGCGAAGGGGCGGAAGTGGTAACAAAAGCTTATGTCAACGGGTTGATTAAAGATGATAACGGGCGCGTGCTGGGCGTAAAACTAAAACAGATGGGTAATGACGTCGAAGTAAGAGCCGGAATAACGGTTGGCGCTGATGGCGTTGAGACACGCGTTGGGCGATGGGCCGGATTGAATACTTTTACCAAAATGCGGGATATGGAATCCTGCGCACAATTTACCATCGCAGATCTGGAAGTTGATCAGGACATGTGTGAGTTCGTATTTTCAAATCAAAAAGTACCGGGCGGTTATTTGTGGGTCTTTCCCAAGGGAAATCGAACGGCGAATGTGGGCATAGGTATTTCGGGCGAATACGCGGGGAAAAGATCTGCATTGAGTTATTTGAAAGACTTTGTAGAAGAGCGTTTTTCCGGCAAGCCCATTCTTTCAACACTTTGCGGCGGCGTCCCTTGTTCACTTACGCGAAAACAAATATCCGGCGATGGATTCATGTTAGTCGGCGACGCGGCGCATCAGGTCAATCCGATTTCCGGAGGCGGTATTGTTTCAGGCATGTACGCCGGCATGGTTGCCGGAAAAGTAGCGGCAGGAGCAGTTCGGGACAATAATTTTTCAGCTAAACGCCTGGAGGAATACGACAAAGAATGGGGAAGATCAATTGGTAAAGATCATGAGCGCTTCTACAGAATTAAGGAAGCCGTGTTTGACTTTTCAGATGACCAGCTGAATAAGTTGGCGCAGGAAGTTCTAAAAATTCCGATTCCCGAACGCAGTCTCATGCGGATTTTCAAGGCCGCACTAAAAACGAGGCCAAAACTAATTTTTGATGTAATAAAATTATTTACCTAAACAGCAACTGTCTTATGACCTCACCACATCATCACAACTTCCTGGCAAGAATTCTGTACATAGAATCAAAAAGCGTTATAGCTGAATTCAATCGCTATTTGCACCTGCCGCTTCCGCCATTTGGCTCGCTGGTTAAAATCGATTGCCGGAAGTATTTGACATACGGTTTGATCAGCGATGCACGCTTAAAGGGCGAAAGCCAGGCACAGAATGCCGAATTTTTTGAAAACCCGGTGCCGCTTGATACCGAAATTCATATTTTGCCCGTCGGTTTTCAATCCAAAGAAATTCCGTCTTCAATTCCCATTCAGGATGTGCCTCCCGAAATGCCCGCCGCAGGCGATTACGTGTTTATGCCCAATGACGATGAACTCCAATTGTTTACTATCGATCTCGGTTTCTTGAAAATTTTGCTGACCGATCCTATAGCAACTGCAGAAGGCCTGATCATAACGGCCATTCGCAAATTTTCTACCATATATCCTGATCCGCAATCCTATTTGATACGCGTTACACAAGAATTGTCAAGACTGACTTATAACGACCGCGAAATTGTCGGGCGAATTCTGAACCGAACAATAAATCAAAATCCGAAATATGGCATTGATGAGCGCATTAAGTCATAAACTGGAGGAATCTGTACAATTGATTCGGACCAAGGTTCAGGACAGCCCGACCCTTGGTGTCATTCTGGGTTCGGGATTGGGCGATTTTGCGGACACGTTAGACGCCAGAACAGAAATACCAACTTCATCTATTCCTCATTTTGCCAAATCCACCGTGGAAGGGCATGCGGGGAAACTGATTTTTGGAAAATTAAATGGGAAAGATATTCTGGCACTTAAAGGCCGTGTCCATTACTATGAAGGCTATTCGCTCGATCAGGTGACTTATATTGTGCGGATAATGCACGCGCTGGGCGTACGATCACTTATCGTGACCAATGCCGCAGGCGGAGTTAACCCTGTATTCGCTCCCGGTGATCTGATGATCATCACAAGCCATATTAATTTCTTTTTTGTTAATCCTCTTCGCGGCAGTAATGAAGATCAGTTGGGGCCGAGATTCCCGGATATGGAAAGCGATTACGATAAGAACTATATTGCAATCGCAGAAAAGGCCGCATTACGTTTAGGCGTCAAGATTCAACGCGGCGTTTATTGCGCAGGACCTGGGCCAACTTACGAAACCCGCTCTGAAGTAAAAATGTTTCAAAAAATGGGAGCCGATGCGGTCGGCATGTCAACCGTCCCGGAGGTCATTGTGGCGAAGCATCAAGGGATGAGAGTGCTGGGCATTAGTTGCATTACAAACTTAGGAACGGGCATCAGCCAAACGCCGCTCAGCCATGACGAAGTTACCATAACAGCTAACCGCGTAAAAACTTCATTTCAATCGCTTCTCACAGAGATCATTCGGCAGATAGCTTAATTCAAATTTATATATCCATGAACTAACCGGCGCTTGTGGACACACTTTATTTTAACATACTTCGTGAAATTCGCCCGACGCATGTTGTGATTGATTTGACAGCCGTTGATCATAATATTCAGCAGATTCGAAAAAAAATAAACGGCAAGAAGATCATGGCCATCGTCAAGGCAAATGCATACGGCCACGGAATACTGGAGGTCACGGAACGTATTATACAAAATGGGGTTGAATATATAGGCGTAGGATTTCTGGAAGAAGCCATCTTTTTGAGACAGAATAATATTGAAGCGCCGATTCTGGTCATGGGGGGAATTCTGGGATACCAACTTAAGAAATTCATCCAAAATGACATAGATATAACAGTTAGTTCGCTTGAATTGGCGCGTCACGTCAATGAGGAGTTGCATCATCAGAAGGCGCGCGTTCACTTAAAAATAGATACGGGCATGGAACGGATCGGCGTAACGCACACCTTTGCAGCAGAATTTGTCAAACGTGTAGCCCAGATGAAAAATATAGATATCGTTGGAATATATTCACATTTCGCGACCGCCGATGAAGGCGATAAATCGTTTACCCTTACGCAGCTTGAACGATTCGAATCCATTCTTTATGAGCTGAAAAAATCCGGTATTGAAATTCCGCTCAAACATGTTGCCAATAGCGGTGCAATCGCAGATATACCGCAGTCTACATTTGATATGGTTCGCCCGGGGATATCCATTTACGGAATTTATCCTTCCGCTCAGGTGTCAACCGATCTAAAATTAAAACCTGTATTGTCTTTGAAATCCAAAATTGTTTTTATTAAGCGCGTCCCTGCGCACACCGGTATCAGTTACGGCCTGAAGTATTATACTCCGAACGACAGCAATATCGTCACGATTCCAATCGGGTATGGAGACGGATATTCGAGGCTACTTAGTAACACAGGCTCGGTGCTGATCAGGGATAAAAGATATCCTGTTGTCGGAGCGGTGTGTATGGATCAACTTATGATTAATGTTGGGGATGACAAAGTTGAGATCGGGGATGAGGTTGTTTTGATTGGCAGTATGGATAATGAAAGGATCAGTGTCAACGAACTCGCAGATAAGATCGGTACGATTCCATATGAAATCACTTGCATGATCAATGCCCGCGTGCCGCGATTTTACAAACTAAAATGATGAAGAAAATCTATCTCGACCATAGCGCCACGACGCCTTTGGACAAACGCGTCTTTGAGGCAATGCTTCCTTACCTGACTGAAGAATTCGGTAATCCGTCGAGTTTACACGGTTACGGACGTTCAGCCAAAGTTGCTCTTGAAAACGCGCGCGATAAAATTGCACAGATGCTGAATTCGAAGTCGAATGAGATCGTATTCACGGCCGGCGGCTCCGAAGCTGATAATTTAGCGATTTTAGGAGCTGCCTATTCTCCACAGGCCCGCGGAAAGCACTTCATAACTAATCGGGCAGAACACCACGCGGTCATCCATTCATTTGCCAGTTTAGAAAAAAATGGATTTGAGGTGACCTACGTTTCGTGTGATCAATACGGGATGGTACATCCGGATGATATTGCTAAAGCCATACGTCGGGATACGGCGCTGGTTTCCATCATGCATGCGAATAACGAAGTTGGAACGATTAACCCGATTCAGGAAATCGGCGAAATCGTCAGGAAAAACGGCGCCCTTTTTCACGTTGACGCCGTTCAGGCTTTTGGAAAAATTCCAATCGACGTTAATCAAATGAATATAGATCTCTTGTCAATGTCTGCACACAAGCTTTACGGCCCAAAAGGAGTCGGGGGGCTATTTGTTCGCAGCGGCGTCAAATTGCAACCGCAGATACTCGGAGGTTCCCAGGAAAGAGGCCAGCGTGCGGGAACAGAGAATATAGCAGGCGTCACCGGATTTGGCAAAGCGGCCGATTTGTGCAGGATGGAAATGACGGATGAGTCGGCACGGCTTCATTCCATGCAGGCAAACTTAGGTAAGGCTATTTGTGAGTCCATTTCCGGTACGCAATTGAATGGACATCCCGATCTTAGGCTTCCCGGCCATTTGAATGTTTCTTTTGACGGACTGATGGGGGACGAGATACTTATGATGCTCGATCTAAAGGGAATTGCGGTTTCGACCGGGTCGGCATGCACTTCGGGAGCCGTGACAATTTCACACGTTTTGAAAGCAATGGGGTTTGACGATAGTCGTTCGCGCGGCGCTGTCCGTATGACACTCGGAAGAAGTTCTGAAGAAAATGATTTACCGTATATAGTTGATTCGATAGAAAATTGTATTGAGAAAATGCGCTCGGCGTGATTACTTAAGTATGAGGATTTTTTCTGTAGTTGATTTGCCTCCCAAACTGATTCTATAAAAATATACACCAGAACTTACCTCGTTGCCGTTAAAATTTTTTCCATTCCATTTTTTTGTGACGATCTGATTTGCCGAAACCGGTTCATTCTCAGAAACTGCAATTACAAATTGGCCTATCGAATTGTATATTTTAATAGAAAATGTTGATGTCACCTGCGATTGAAAAGACATGAACACAGTACCGCTTGCCGGATTCGGATAAGATAAGATGTTCTTTACGAAGGGGTTTGAACTCCCGGAAGGATCATATGTCATGGCCTTGAGCGCGTTTGGTATGCCAAATCCGATTTCATTATTTGGTTTTGATGAAGCGCTTGCAGTTTTCCTTACGGCGTCGTAGAGTTGTTTTGACGACCAACTTGGGTTTGCTTCAAGTGCGAGGGC
>JAEUSK010000191.1 GCA_016787925.1 bacterium
ACCAATTCAGGCGTTCCTTTTGACTTGCTAAAAGCCGAAGACCCGCTCCTGCCGCTGCAGCAGGTCTACCTGATCGACAAGACACGAACGGGATCGGATTATATTAATTGGCCGGAAGATGCATTACGGGATCAATTCGGCTATCCTGCTCTCATTGCCGATGCGCAGACCTGGGCGGTTTTCAATGATATTGACACATCGCTCAATTCCGAATCATTGCTCGAACCCGATCCCGGACTGGGAATACAGGTTATATTGGAATCCTACGTATTTAATGAGCCAAAGATCGGCGATGTGGTATTTATGCGTTTTACACTCTCTAACAAGACCAGCACCAACTATCCTCAATCGTATTTCGCAGTTTGGAGCGATCCGGATGTTGGAAATGCTACAAACGACATCGTCGGCGTGGACACTACACGTCATTTGGGATTCACGTATAATTATACTAATGAGAGCGCGCCGGGAAATCCTGACCGTGCCGCCGGTTTTGATATTTTACAAGGTCCGGTAGTTCACATTGCTGAGATTCCGGCCAATGAAGCTCAAAAATTTGTAAATAATAAGAACAGGTTGATTTACTCACCGTCAAAAAACCGATATGAATCCGTGGAACTTCCTCTGAACAACATCACTTTGGGTGCAACGGCTTTCTACGGTGTTGCAAGCGACCCGGGTCTGCACGACTGGAGTAATTCTGGACGATATGACGACATGAGAGGTGTAGATCCCTATTCTCATCAGAAGAAGCATGGATGCGGATTGGATGATTATTTCACATTCCGCGCTAACCCGCTTGTAGGTATCAGTACTTGTGATCTTGCCGGTGTAGGAAATCCAAATCCGTTTGCAGGTCCTTCCGATATGCGCAACTTGCTTAGCACGGGCCCATTCACGATCAAGGCCGGCGAGTCGCAGGACGTATGGATCGCAGCTCTTGGTGCGGTAGGAAATAACCGACTTCTTGCCGTGGCTAATTTATTTGCGACCGATGATCTTGCACAGTCATTCTTTGATGCGGGATTCCCTGCGCCTGCGCCGCCGGAAATTCCGAATTTCACGGTTTCAGCTCTGGACAAGCGCGTTATTCTCACCTGGCAGAATAATGCCGAACTCTCCGACGATCTTGCCGGTGAACTCCTCGGTATCACCACAGCCAACGGTTATTCCGAAAATTACGTCCGCCGGGACTTCCAGGGCTACCGTATTTACCGCAGCCTCACCGGACTGGACGGCAGTTTTGAACTGCTCATTCAGTTTGATAAAGTGGATACACTCGGTCTTCTGTCGTACCGTCTTCTCAATAGTAACTTCAACCTCGAGATCAGGGAGATGAACTTCGGCAGTAACACCGGACTTCGTTACACGTTCACAGATTCCAATCTGATCAACGGACAGAATTACTTCTATTCTGTTACTGCCTACGACGCACAGCCCTATATCGCCGGGCCGGACAGTATGCTCTTTGACGGGCAATATATCTTGAAACCGGCCGGAATACCGGTTTCCCTCGAATCATCGGTCTTATCCAATGCCGTCGCTGCTGTGCCTCAAAAAATCGTTTCAACGGTTGGCTCGGAAGCAAAACTTGGTTCTGCTGGCGTCATTCACACATCCGGTATGTCCGATGCGACGGTACAACTGGAAGTGGTCGACCCCTCTGCTGTGATAGACGGCAACTACACCATCGAATTCTTCTACCTGCCCGACTCTGTAAACGGAAAAGAGGTGATCTATAAAGGTAATACGTTTTATGATGAACTCGTTTTCAAAATTTCCAGGGACGGCGGTTCACTGCCTTTTTCATCAAAATCGGACGACTCGCTGACCTGGATCGACGGTGGCAACGGGATATTGGACCGGGACGCCCAGGGAAATTTGATTAACGGAGATGCTCTCTTTGATGATCGTTTCTTCAGCACTTCGTACAGAGCTTCTTCTGACACCCCTCAGTTTTTTAAGTCGACGGCGAACTCCGCTTCATGGGAACCCGAATTGTCCGGGGTCTGCGAAGGCATTTTGATCCGGATCTCCATTCCGCCAAATGAGACCAAAGGCTGGGGTTATACCGGTGGAACCGGCACAGGAACGCGGTGGATGACGGGTATAAATTTGTTCTCCGGTCAATTTTTCGGTAGTTTGGGTTTTGCCCCAAACATTTCCGATACCATCCTGGATGCCGACATCGTTTTCAGCGACGATCCGGCGGGCTGGTCGGTTGCCTACGGCCATACTTCGTTTAGCGGCATTCAGAATGAAACCTTCCTGGTTCCTTTCACGGCTTACGAGGTAGATGCGAAAGACGGAGATACAACGCCCCGAAAATTGAACGTATTAGTCCGTGATGATAACGATCTGAACGGATGGTATTTGGATAATACTTTAGGCGGAGACTATACCGGTCCTGCTAAACGCCCTTACATATATATCACAAACCGGGATTACGATGCAGGCACGCATGACGCCATTATCTGGGGAAAGGATGTTTTCTCAATTCCGGCCATGTTCGTTTGCGATATGGCGCCCAGAAATTCCGCCGCCTGGGAATGGAACAACCTGGTAAAAGAAGCCCGAATGGCCGGCAGCGACGGTGATTCGATCATAACATTAACTGAGCAGGACACGATCTATCGTAATATTCCCGATGACGGCACATTCCATATTTATGCCAATCATGTAATCACGGCCAATGACGTTTTCACTTATTCAACCACAGCCCGTACGGTTGCCTCAAAATCGGATGTGAAACGCACACTAAAAGACATCAAAGTCGTCCCCAACCCCTTTTACAAATATTCGTCATTCGAAACTTCGTTTGACAAACTGATCAAGTTCACGAATCTGCCGTCATCGTGCACGATCAAGATATTTACCGTTACGGGCGATCTGGTGAAAACATTGACACACAATCAGACGTCGAATAACGATCGTGTGAATTACCGTCCGTATGACGAAAATTACGCACCCGATGTTGATGCCACTTCTATCGAACGATGGGATTTGAAAACCGCAAACGGGCGTTACGTTGCAAGCGGGATGTATATCGCACTCATAGAATCTTCGGCGGGAAAGAAATTGGTCAAGTTTGCGGTGATACAATGAAGACAACTAACCGCAAAGAGCGCAGAGAACGCAAAGAAACCTTTGCGCGCTTTGTATCCTTTGCGGTTAAAAAAAATAAAAAAAATGGTAAGTTTTTTGGCCTGCCTCACACTTATCTAAGCAGGGAAATACAAGAAACAAAATTGGGGTTTCCAACCAAAAGCCTGTAAAAAGGCCTAAAATCGAACTTTTGTTCGAAGAGCAATCAGTGCTCAAAAAAATCGCCGCCGCTTCTCTTTTTACTTTTGGGAAGGGGTAACAAGAGATGAGGAGAATTCCTCCCGCATCCGGGAGGAATTCGGCGGTGATTTCAATCCATGTTGGACACTTCTGCCGAAAATTCTCATCTAAAATCCTTGACTTTACATGTGAACTGTGCTAAGTTTTTCCCACACGTCAGTGACGCCATACACCTCATTTCGGCAACTTTAATCTGAATGCAATTGACTTTTTTTTACAAAAAAAGGTTACCTATCCGATGAAGCTTAAAATACCCTTTCTGATCACAAGTTTTCTTGTTTTTTCCTGCGCATCATCCAAAGAAGCCCAGGAAAAATACAAGTCCCTGGCTATCGAAAAATATAAGGGAAACGTAGATTACGTTTACAACGAAAGCAAGTCTTTCGTCCTATGCATCAACGCACCTAAACCGACTGCGCTCAAACCGCTGCATACTGTCCGTTTTTTTGTCTATGACACTAAAAACGAAACAATGGTCACCGAGGAGACGGTGCCCGATGGAAGTGTTCAATGGATCAATGACCATGCCATTAAGGTGAGCTATTCGCTTGGCGTAGATTCCAAAGATCCTGCAGTGCCGCATTCCGGATCCTACATCTTCGACGTTATGACCAAAGAAAAAATATCACAGAAAACGGAAAATTAACAATTTAGAAAGGGTAAGTCCCATGAATCAAAGATCATTACTGATTAGGATCTTTCTTTTTGCCGGCCTGGCAGCTACGTTATACATCATTGCCACCACGGATGTGGTTCCTAAGAAATATTCTACGGATACGGCGATCGACTCTAAAGGCGAAAAAGAGGGTACGCTGAAAGAAGGAAAAAAATCGGATCGGCCTGACGCCTACGCGGAATTTCAAAAGCAGATTCGTACTCCGGTCGGATCGGACAAGTCATCGTATGAATTAAATTACAAAATGATGGAACTCAAGAAAGCGGGCATTATTGATTATCCGCTTTTGACTAAATCATCAAAACGCCTCAGTAAAACGGGAATCCTAAGCTGGGTAGAACGAGGTCCGGCCAATGTCGGCGGACGTACCCGCGGGCTCATCGTGGATCCGGCCGATATCACGAACAGCACATGGTGGGCGGGTTCTGTCGGCGGCGGTATATGGAAAACGACGAACAAAGGAAGTTCATGGGTCAATAAAACTCCGGATATTCCGAATCTGGCAACCACCGTGCTTACGATGGCGCAATCGAACCCGGATATTATTTATGCCGGCACGGGCGAAGGTTTCTTTAACGGCGACGCGATCGACGGGGACGGCATACTGAAATCGACCGACCATGGTGAAACGTGGTCGCAGCTGGTCTCCACCGCCGGCGTGGCCAATTTCCAAAACATCAATCGTATCATCGTCAGTCCAAGCGATCCGAATATCGTTTTGGCCTCCACGAATAACGGGATTTATAAATCTACCAACGGCGGCACGTCATGGTCAACCGTCTACGGCCCGACCGGCCGGGTTCAGCATATTATTGCCGACCCGACGGATTTTGATAATCAATGGGCTACGATTAATGGCGGAGGGGTTGTCAAATCTACTAACGCCGGTAACACATGGACAGCAACTTCAGGAATTCAGGGTGTATCTCGATGCGAAATTGCAGTAGCTCCTTCCGACCCCACCCGCCTGTATGTATCCGCTGAATATGTGTCGACAGGGGATAGTTCATTCATCTTTGTTTCCGATGATGCCGGATCAACGTGGGAACGCGCGCTATCCTCTCCGTACCAGGGCTGGCTTGCCAGTTCTGCCGGAAACCAGGGATGGTATGATAATACGATTGCAGTGCATCCCTATGGTAAGGATACCGTTTTTGTTGGGGGCATTAGTATTCATAAGTTTGTTATGCTGCCGGGCAATGGAGGATCTAAGACAGGCGTAAGCGGAATAGACTACGACAATACTTCCTCTTTTCTTTCTTTTACAGGGTTCTCAGGAGGCGTTGCCACCGGCATTGGATACGGAGCAGATTATTTTGGAGGCGGTAGTTATGGACTTCTAGCGGGAGATTCCGTATCTGTGGAAATTCGATTCGGATCCGGAGTGTCTCAGAAGGCACACCGTATGCTCAGAAATTTTGCCGGTTCGGATGCGATCGGCGCACCGGTCGCGGGTATCGGCGAGGGTAACTATGCTTATTTGGACTATATTGATGTACCGTTCGAAGTCTGGGACATAACAAACAATCGTCAGTTGATGGTTTCATTTCTCGATTCGACCCGAAGCGTGAATGTAAACCACACAGCAGGTTTCAACCTCAGCGAGTGGTCCGGCGAATTCACCTCAAATGTACCTCGCGAAGCTATATTCATTCATACTATACCATATAATGCATCTACTCCCGTTGACTCTATCAAAAACGGACATTCAGGTATAAATGGACAAAAATACAAAAACATATACGTTATAACGCCCGCCCTCGCGGCAGGAGCCACCTGGGATCCAAACAACCTGCCTACTTCAACTTTGAGAATAAACTACGGAACAGTGACGTCCAGACTTGGCACAACATCTGCCGTGAGCGATCCGTACGGAGAACATGGCGGCGCAAATGACAACGTTCATCCGGATCATCACAATCTGGTGATTATTCCTATAGACCAGGGAACCAATTCTTTTGCGATGCTCAATGCCAACGACGGCGGCCTGGCTTACTCGTCCAATGGCGGCAAGACCTGGGGTATCGATCAGAATTCAATCTTCGGCTATAACACGACTCAATTCTATGGCGTCGACAAGAAACCGGGCGGCGATCAGTACATGGGAGGCACTCAGGATAACGGATCGTGGTTATCCCCGTCCAACCCAACTTTCTCTTCCAACTGGAGTTTCAAGATCGGCGGAGACGGATTTGACGCGGCATGGCATTATACGAACTCTAATCTCGTTCTTGGCAGTCTGTATACTAATCGCATTTATAAATCATCCAATGGCGGCGCGAGTTTTGTACCATCCACCACAGGCCTCGGAGATGTTAACAACGCGAACAGTCCTTTTATTACGCAGATCGGCCGCTCAAAAATGGAACCGGATATTGTCTTCACTACCGGCGGCAGCGGTGTGTGGCGATCTACCAATTTCGGCAGCAGCTGGGCGCTGTCATCGGGCATCAGCACCGCAAAATGGGGATGGATACCGAACGGAGCAACTTTCGTAGAGATCTCAGTTATAAATCCTCAAGTTGTCTGGGCGGGAAAGACGATGAGCAGTACTGCAAAGGTTTTTGTTTCCATAGACGGCGGAGTCACTTTCACAGAAACCGCTAGTTATCCGTCCGCCTCGTGGCGTTTGAGCGGACTTGCAACTCACGCGACCGATGATAATACCGCGTATGCATTATTCTCTGTTTCGAAACAGCCGAAAATTCTGCGCACGACCAACCGAGGCCAAAGCTGGCAGGATATCACCGGGTTTAACGGAAGCAGCACGACCAGCACGAATGGTTTCCCTGATGTCGCCACGTATTGCTTGCTCGTCATGCCGCATAACACCAACGAAATATGGGCAGGCACGGAAATCGGGCTCTTT
>JAEUSK010000209.1 GCA_016787925.1 bacterium
TTGGGGTAATTAAACTTTATATGAATTGGATTAGACTGATAGCCTTTGATGAAGCCGAATACCATTTGGCTGTTAATCAGCGCATTGTCATTTTCAAGATTGGAGCCGGACATGGGATATACCGGGTGTTCCGTGATTTGACTATCGTAGGTATCTTCCACCTCGTAAGAGATACGGGCAAGCGTCTGTGCGTTTTTGATAACGTACTGATTTGTACTTATCCTGTAGACCGGCAAGGGAACTCCGGTGGAATTGAACGCCCTGAAATTTCCCGTAAATCGTCCCGCGTCCATCACCTGATAAGTGCCGGGAGCAGTTGATGCAAATTGAAAGACGGCGCTGTCTGCAGAAAATCCTTTAATGTCCAGATTTACAAAAAATGAATCCGTTTTCAATTGGGTCAGATCCACTCTGTACATCAGCTTCAGTTTATTTTCGGATGCCCCGGCCGTGTTTTCTAAACTAAACCCAAAAAAGCAAAGCCCCGACAGAACATATAACACAAAACGCATAACAAACCCTCCAATTAAAATGATCCCTATAAATGATATGGTAAACCACTTACGGAGGTCCGGTTACAAAGTTGCGGGTCATTTTTTGGGTTACATATTTCCACGAATAAAATTACGGGCGGCCAAGCCACCATGCGCGAAAACGCTTTTGTTCCGCGGTAAAGGAGAGGCGGGATTTGATGACATGATACTCTAAAATATCCCGTTGTCCGACAAACGCTTTCAAACGGAGTTTAGAGTCTCCTCTCATGACGACCCATTCAAACGGTTCGCCAATGAGCGCAAAATTCATCGCTCTTATCATAGCGGTGTCTCTCATGCGAAGGTCTACACCGGCATAATTCAGTTTTTGAATAATATCGCCCTGCTGAATGCCGAGCCTTTGATTTACACTGTCCTTCGGGTCAACTTGTTCAACAAGGATAGTGCCGTTTTTGAGATTGAAAGAGAACTTGCCAAGGCTGCTTTCGTAGAGGCCCGTTCGCGCCTCCGTCTCATAATCATAGCCGGCCTTCAGTAGATATTCTTTTATGGGCAGGGTTTCAGTTCCTTTAATGTAGCGGTGTATGAAATCTTCGATCTCAGGATAGGTGAGCTGAACAAGCAGGTCAAAAAAGCCATTCTCAGGAAACGGACGTGCGGGGCCGAACTGTTGAGATAATTTACTGATAACTTCCCGCAAGCCGGTTTTACCTTCGGACAATTCCAGCAATCGCATGTCAAGCAACAGTGCCGTCAGAGCGCCTCTTTCATAGATATTTCCGTACAATTTTTCATAACGGTCATACGAACCCAAACTCATATCGACCAGGCTTACGGAATTATCATAATAATCAGCACGCCTCATTTTTTCGGTAATCTGATTCATCAGTTCCGTGTCGCTCATCGTGCCGTAGCGAACCTGCATCAGGTCGCTGGCCCATTCCGTCACGCCTTCATAAAACCAAAGGTGCTGTGACGGAACCGTTTTCTCAAAATTGAACGGCACGATGAGTTCGCTGTGAATATTCAGAGGAATCACGACATGAAAAAATTCATGTGCGGACATGCTGGTGATCGTTTGAGAAATGTAGGACTCACTCCATTCCGGGATAACGTAGAACGAAGAATAATTGTGTTCCCACGCGCCGTAAACCGGGCCGGTATATTCACGAAAGTGAAAAAGAAAAACATATCGCTCAACCGGTAAACCGCCGAGAAACTGATCGGCCGCGCCAAGTACGTCGTGTAAACGCGCCGCGACGAATTCCGCATTGAACTTCCTGTTTTCGGAAAAGGCGTAAATATCAATGTTCGTTCTTCCCATGGAGATCGTTGACCGGCTGATATCGCCAAACAGGAATGGGGAATCCGCCAATTCATCAAATGAGGACGCGGTGTATTCGCCGTTTGTAAGCTGCAGCGACGTGCCGGCGCGCCAGATTTCCGGGTAAACAAATTTAACGGAAATGGGATAGGACTGCCTGCCGTGAAAAAATCCGAAAACCATTTGTCCGTTAACAACGGCATTGGTTCGCTCGATATTGGTGCCGCTCATCGGCGCAACGGGATTGTCCGGTAACGGCGAATCGAAAGTATCATCAACGCGGTACGTAACGCGTGAAAGTTGACGCGCCGGATATATCAAAAATTGATTAACGCCGGTTCGAACGATCATTAAAGGGTTTCCGGACGTATCCAGTGCCTTGAAACTTCCGACAAAACGTCCGGCGTCAAGTATCGAATACGTTCCGGGCGCAGTGACGGCAAATTGAAATACCGCCGTG
Organism: bacterium; assembly: GCA_016787925.1. Classification (GTDB taxonomy): domain Bacteria; phylum CLD3; class CLD3; order SB21; family SB21; genus SB21. The sequence continues at coordinate 2,279 of JAEUSK010000209.1, forward strand.
TCCATATCAAAATTTTCAACATCGAGCTTTACAAAAAAAGAATCGTCGTCAAATTTTGTAATGTCCACCGTGTAATGAAGGGAGAGTTTCGGCGTATTGGGATACAGCGGAATGGCGATTGGAATTAACCACAAAACAAATATGGCGTAAACAGATTTTCTCATGACGGCGCACCGATCTTTGAATTGATATTTCTCCATATTAAAGAATGATTAAGCGTTTGTCAACGAATAAACTTGAAACAGGCCGGGCCTCTGAAAGAACCGGCATGCACTTTTGGACATTACTCAAAATGTGAATTGACTTTTTAGAATGCCTTAACTATAATAATACGCCTGCGATTGATGTATCATCTTTTGTGCACAATCCAACAATCTTATCCGAATTACTTTTTTTGTGATTACATATTGTCGAATTTCTCCGGCGAGAAAAATACCATTCAATTATTCAGAAAGCCGGAGGCTGTTACATAAATTTTTGACTTATTTAATTGATATGCTGAAGGTGCAGTTTATCCGCCAGCCGAAGAACTAAATAACAAATTTCATCAACTAAAAGAAAATGAACGCATGAGTACCAACAAAGAAGCATGGGGTTCGCGTGTAGGACTGATTCTTGCCATGGCGGGCAACGCCGTAGGACTTGGAAATTTTCTACGATTTCCTGTTCAGGCAGTTAATAACGGAGGCGGGGCGTTTATTATACCATACCTCGTATCGTTCTTGCTTATGGGTATTCCGTTGTTATGGATCGAGTGGTCGATGGGCCGTTTCGGCGGCAAGTCAAACAATCATTCCACGCCGTATATTCTCGACAGTATGGCCAAGGGAAGGCTGTTTAAATATTTTGGCGTATTCGGTATCTGGACGAATATCGCCGTCGCGGCTTACTATTGCTATATTGAATCTTGGACGATGTCCTATGTGTATCATTCGCTGACGCGAACGTTCGATGGATTGTCACAATCGCAGGTTGCGCAGTTCTTTGTTGAATATCTTGATGTGACCAGTACGCATAGCGGAATTCCGTACGAAGCCGTCATTTTCTATGTTCTGTGCCTCTTGCTCAACACATGGAT
>JAEUSK010000214.1 GCA_016787925.1 bacterium
ATCAGTTTATCGCAGTCCAAGCAGCTCATGCGCGTGCTCTTGACCATCGATGATCTGCGGCATATCAGCGAACGAATCGGACTTGCTCTCGCGGAACAATCGGAACGATTTGTCGACAATAAGTGGAAGTTCTCTCCGGAAGGCGAGAGCGATCTGAACCAGTTTTATACGCTGATAAAAGGGCGTTTAGATAAAACGCTGGATGCATTGATGAAAGAAGATAAATTAGTGGCGCAAGAAATTATTGATACAAAGCATTCAATTTCAGAGCAGGAAGTTAAACTTCGCGCGGCGCACATGATGCGCATGGCGAAGGGCGGAGAAGATACGTTGAATTCAAGCAATTCGCATCTGGATCTTCTTGCGATACTCAAACGTATTGATTCATTCAATGTGAAAATGTCGCACGAGATCGTGGAGCAGTTTCAGTTTTAACTGTTACGACCGATTTTCTCCCGCAGATTTCGCAAATTCACGCAGAAACTTTTATCTGCGCAAATCAGCGATATCTGAGGGAAATTTTTAAAATCCTAGGTGAATCTTATTTAATAAAGTCCTGACAACCAGCGCATCACGTTTAGCGCAAACTGGCGGTTGTCGTTTCCCGGAACATTCATTCCGAATTTTCCGGTATCGTCAGATTGAGCTGTCATGCATGCGGCCTCCCCCAGAACTACCACGCGGCCTTTTCCGAAATTCATTGCCAGCCCCATGCACTTGTCTTGAATGGGGTACGGGCCTTGAAACCGTGTATAGGTTTTGCCGTCAGCTTTCCAGATTGAATCCGGTATCGTTTCCATAGCCGATGAACTCAATTCCAACAGCACTTGCGCGTCAGCGGGGCCATTCAGCGATTGGCCCGTAAAGACGACCACTTTCTGAATCTTCTCTGAAGAATTTCTGCCTTCGGTTATCGGGTGGGATTTCAACAGTTTGTTGGCGCGGCTGAACACCAATTGATCCTTCCATTGTGGCGACCCCTCGAAGTGCATGGAATCTTCCACCGATCCGTTTCCCATCATTACGTCAAACCTTGTTGCCAAAGGCTGCGCGGCCGATCCCATCGGATAATGATCGGCAATAAGCAGTAAGGAACCGCCATTTTCTACCCAGTCGCGAACGATGTCACATTCTTCCTCATCAAACGCCGATAAATATTTTTCAACTTTTCCTTTTGCATTCGAGATCACCAAGACGGAATAACCGGCTAAGGATTCTTTAGTAAATTGTTTTTTATTTTGCTCAACAATATAACCGTCGTTGCGGATCAAATTGGCAAAAGGTTTATAGCGTCCATCAGCCGTGTGAAAATTATTATGGGCTTCATCAAACATCACCCTCGGATGTTCAACTGCGTAGGCCGGATTTGCGACGGAAGTGTCGTACGTTAGATCGGGTTTTTGTTCGTTATTGCATGCTAAGAAAGGGATCAGAAGGAAAACCAAATACTTCATAATACTCCTATGGTTATTTTAGTTTAAAAAGAAATTGCAATTGAAATTCAGAAACGAACCACAGGGCAGCCCCAATCCAAAGTAAGGAAGCATCCGGACGTGCCAAATGACCTGGAAGAGAAGATAGAGCGAACCCCGGTGAGGAAAACAATGCAGATACAAGAAGAAAACAGGCGGCAACGGTTCCGCTGACGGCGATGCTGGAAATCCGCTGTAATGT
>JAEUSK010000216.1 GCA_016787925.1 bacterium
ACTTTTTTGACGCGCAATCATGACTCAAATCATGCGCGGGATGCAATTCGTAACGCGAAAGCCGCAGGATTTGATAATATCAGCATAGACCTGATTTTCGGTTTACCGGAACAAACGGTTACAACATGGGAACAAAATATCGCGGAGGCTCTGTCTTTCAGCCCTGATCATATTTCCGTTTACAATCTTACGGTAGAAGAGAAAACATATTTAAGTAAATTGGTTCAGCAAAAAAAAGTCAATGTGCAGGATCAAGAGACCGAATTGGAAATGTTTCTAAATACGATTCTTGGGCTGACGCAAGCAGGATACGAGCATTATGAAATTTCAAATTATGCGAAACCCGGTTTCCATTCTCAGCATAACAGCAGTTACTGGCAGGGATTGAGTTATGTGGGGCTGGGACCTTCGGCGCATTCTTTTGACGGCGTTCGGCGATGGTGGAATGTCCGGGATATCAGAAGATATATCGAAATTTTGGAAACAAGTAACGCGCTGCCGGTAGACGCGACGGAGGAATTGAGCGTGCAACAAGAATGTATGGAATACATCTTTCTGAATTTGCGAAAAAAAGAAGGTTTGGATATTCAGGAATTTGAAAAAATTGGCGGTTTTAGTTTTGTTGTAAAATTCAAAAGAGCACTGGAGACAAGCAGAGAATTTATTATTCAACAGGATGGACGAATACGATTATCGGAAAGGGGATTTTTCCTATATAATAAAATATGCGAAGAGTTTGTTGCGGCGCTGTGATGAGGCCTTGATTCGCAAAGGGCGCAGAGATCGCAAAAGGTAGAACGCTACTGAAAAAGCAGACAAAAAAACGGCCTTGCGCGTTTTGTGAGGATATGAGCTCAAAAGACAAGCATCATTTGTTAATGCCAAATGATCTTCACCTGTGAGATCGTATCGCCTACCTGTATTGCATCCACAACTTCCAGCCCATTCCGAACTCTTGCAAAAATCGTATAACGTCCATCCAGATGCGGCTGAGGGGAATGGGTGATAAACCACTGGCATCCCTCGGTATCTTTTCCTGCGCTGGCCATGCCCACCGTACCGCGATCATAATGAAGTGAACTAAATTCCGACCGGATAGAATAACCAGGCCCGCCCCAACCTGTGCCCAGAGGGTCGCCGCCCTGAATAACAAAATTAGGAACCACGCGGTGGAAACGTAACCGATCAAAAAACTTTTTTTCGGACAGTCGAACAAAATTTATCACTGTCATTGGCGCATCGTCAATATAAAACTCGATTTCAATCTTTCCTTTATTGCTTTCGATCACTGCCGTCGGTTTATGCTCTTTTAGCTTTAGGAAATACGCAAAATCGATAGAATTTATTTTTTTGTCAGTTGCTTCAATCTCTTTCGGTTTTTCTCCGGTTATCTTCTTTATATTTTTTGCCGTGTTTGCCGCGACAATATAGTTGGTGTCGGCGAGAAATGGCCGCAGAAATTCCGCTGTGACGGAGCTCTTAAGATCGCCCAATGCGTCGAATATGGCCATTTGCACCTCGATGTCGATGGGCGGTTTCACTACCTGAAATGATCGAATAATTTTTTGTGACAGCGTATCGCATTTGACCCGATTTTTCTTAACCGTTTCATCCGCCGACAAAATTCCCGCCGCGATGGAAAGTAAGGTAACGTCATGTGATCCCAACGATTGAATGATCAGGTCTTCTGCCCGGCCGTCCTTGATCTTACTCAGCGCTTCCAATGCGTTGTTCTGTACTAATCCAAATGAGTCGGACAAGGCTTGTTCAAGATAAACTAAAGCGGCCGACGAATTTGTATTGCCCAACGCTTCAACAACACGCGATCGCAGATAACCATCGGGACTTTTCAATAGATCTTGAATTTGTGCGGCCATTGCATCGTCAGACAATATTTTTTCATTGACCATCTGAGAAAGCGCAATGAGAATTTCTCCTTTCTCCTGCGGTTCTGCGTTTTTCAAGAACCGGCCGGTAAAGTCGCCTAGAAAACTTCTAATATCCTTCACATCGTTATTAAAACTCTTGGCCATCGCCCGGATCGCAGAGATTCGAACGTGGAAGCTTGAATCTTTTTTGCCTTCAAATGCAGCGAGAAAATATATTTTTTTGAGGTCGTCAAGCTTAAATTTGAAATTGCCCAGCGCATTGACGGCATTCACACGAACTTTCCAGTCCGCATCGTTGAAAACACTGACGATCAGCGCCTGAACGATTTCCTTATAGTCCGGATCTTTTGATTCCAGTTTCATCAAACCCAGCGCTCGCGCAGCATCCATACGAACCCGATCATCACTGTCTTTCAATGAGGGCAGAATTGCCGGTGCAGTTTTTTTGTCGTGAATTCTCATCAAAGCGTACACGCTTGCCCACCGAATAGATGTATTTAGGTGTTGCAAATTTTGAATTAATCCCGGATAGGTTTTCTCATTTCTCAAATTTCGGATCGCCATTCGCGCGCAGGCAAGGGCGGATTCTTTGCTGATGGAAACAGATGTGTCGTTTAAAGCCGCCATGATCAAATCAAATGAACGACCAGAACCGGTTTTACCAAGCGCTTCGAGAACGGATGTTTTTATCGATGTACTTTTAGGATTGTTATACAATTCCTGAAGGGCCGTCTCAATTCTAATTTGGGCTGATACGCCGGGAGAAATCATCCCGATCTGCCCGAGCGAGAAAACAGCTTTTTGCGACATTTCCGGTGACGAATGCCGGGCAAAAAAGATCAAGCTGTCGATGGCGTTCGTGTCCTGTAACTGGCCCATTGCCGCGACGGCACGCATGTTTAGAAACGGATCCGGATGCCGGAGAAAAGGATATAGACTGTCAGGTGAAGTTCGGTTATCCTGAAACATCAACACTTTTTCAAGCGCCGTATTGGATTTGTTATCCGGAGATGAACATGCGGCGCAGGCAAAAATTATTACAGCATAAAAAATTTTCATAAAAACCTCATTACGTTTCAATTTTCCTTTTCGATGAGCAGCGCCAAACCCCGCCCGCCGCTAATGCACAAGGAAGAAGGCACACCCGAATTACATGCGATTTGTCGGGCTTATTTGGTCCTAGGTCCGCTTATCTAACGCAGCCGAAAATCGATCCATCTATCTGTTCGTGAGCCCTGCCATTCGGATTGCACATTCTGCCGAAAGAACACCCAAATCATTGGCTTTAAATGACGATATACTGCCGCCAAATTTCCCAATGGGCGTTCGCACGGCCCTGATAATGGATACCTGATTCAAAGTAATATTAATTTTTGTTGGGAAGAATTTTACGTTTCAATTTACATGTGCAGTGTCATTTATACAAGTCAAAAGTAACAGGGCGTCAACGCATTTAAAACCCATATTTACAACACATTAAAGAACATGCGCCTGTGAGAAAAAAATCTTGCTTTTGCAGCTCTTGATTTGTATATTGCAAGCGATTTTTTAACCCGAGTTTCAGTATTATTACCCTCAAAACACAAAACAAAAAACCGTCGACTTAGGTAGATTTAATGTGTTTGGTATCCTTCGTCGAGTAATTTAAGGAGAATGAAAATGGTAAAGAGAACATTATTGGCGCTAGGCCTCGCAGCATTCGTATTGATCGGCTGCGGCGGACCTCCAAAAGAAGACATCGAAAAA
>JAEUSK010000224.1 GCA_016787925.1 bacterium
GGACGTCTAAATTTTTTGCAAACCGGATAAAATCCGGAATGTTTTTAGACTTCATATTTTAAGCCGGACTCGGCAAATCACTGACAAAAAACACTTCATCACACTTAAATTCGCGAAATTGACGCTGAAGCCTTTCGACAAATCTGAGGCCATAAACCGTTCGGTCCGCAAACAGCGGGTAGTCTTTGTCTGCTAAAATACAGGCTATATTCATAGGAGTCTCCTAATACCAATACGTTGGCACTTCGCAACAAATCAATGCAGGTTTCATTTTTTATGCAGTCCCAAAAATGATACTACGTAAATGATACGACAAGAATGCCACATCCATGTGCTGAAAACCCAGAAACAAACAAACACAAAACTGTACAAACCAGCTCCCAAAAGATATCCTAGCAACATCACGAACATGTCATTGCGTCGATGCGTGAAGAGATGTACCGTCACATCAAAGTCTGTAATATCAAATAAAGTTCTTTTAAATAATCGTTTTGCGATCACCCAGTTGATATCATCCGACACAATAAAAACCAACGTGGCCAAGGTTGTAAGACCGACCGGTGACATATAATCTCCTCCAGAATAGTGCCAGCCCAAACCAGCGTACCACCCCAGACGTGTCGGCAAAACCGAACCGTGATCAATCCAATCCGCTTGGTCGCTGAATCGAAATGTCATACGGGCGAGTTTTCCGTCCAGAGAATCTAAAATCACAAACAAAACAATTAGTAATAACCCTAAGCCGATCCAGTGCATAAAAAGCAACGGTATTGAAACCCATCTGAAGACCATTGCGATGGCTGTGATCTGATTGGGCGTAATAAGAGTTTTTGCACAGAATCGGGTAAGTTCGCGTACCGGAATTTTATATCCGTAAATTGCAATCCACTCCAGGCCGGATTTGAATGTTTTTTCGAACAATTCATTTTCAATTTCACGAAGGTTATCACGTTCATTAACCAATCGTAGCGTAGGGACGTAGGATTTTCTTAAGAACGGTACATAGACATCCATCGTCCTTATGTCGGATGAATGTATTTTTTTTGACATCAGTTTTATTTTTTCAAAAATATCCAGAAGAAAACCCGTCATTTCAATGCGGTGCAGTTTCACTGCGATGGGAGCGGTTGTATTGAGGGAATCATCAATACGTATATCTTCTGTTGCCATAACCAATAAATCCAAAATGCGGTCATCATAAATTCCGTGCCCTTCCAGAACAATCCAATCAGTCGGTTTTTCGGGCAGCGAGTCATTAATGTTAACCGTAGTAACGGTCATCGGAAAGCGATACGCAAATTCAGTTTTCAATGTCAATGACCTAGAATCTGTTAAAACCCAAGCTTCACGAACACCGCGCACCCACAACTGCCTCAAGATACGTTCCGTTAAGCTGATGTCGTACAGTGTCAAGACCGATGCCGGATTTCGGATGTCAATGAGGGCCTTCATGATCTCCCTTTAATACTGGTATTTGTACAGGTGCACAGGTTACCACGGCCACTTTAGCTTTTGGGAAATAATGTGAGATGGCCGTGATAACGGAATCCCATGACCGCAGTAGAGCGCCCCTCGGATACTTTTTTTGAAACTGAGACTGAGGATAATTCCCAGAATAGATCCATGGACTTTTTTGAAGCGAGGGTATACGCTGTTCCACCATGTCCGCTTTGTCATTAAGGACTTCCTTGGTTTTCATGTTTTTGATAAAAGTAGGATAATCGACACCAGGATTATCAAGCATTCCTTTGACGCAATAAGCCCTCATTTTCTTGATAAGAGACCACGATGCTGGACGCCGGAAAAAGGAGGGCATGAATTTTAAGCTTAGCCCTTCTCCTATAAGAAGAATGATAAGCGTCGAGAGGCGGCTTTTTCGAAGCAATTTCCATCCATGATAATCAATTCCATCTGCGGAGCTATTTATCTGAATGGGAATAGCGTTCTTAAAAAACTTTTTTATCCAAGGGCTCTTGCCGGATTGAACGGGATCCGAGTCCAAAGGATACATATTGACAAATACAACGTCATATTGTTCAGCCCTGACTCCATCGATAACGGTTCGATATACCTGTTGAGCGACATTTCTGGCTGCACGGAAAACTTCATATGTCCGGCCCGCATATAAGCAGCAAATTTCTCTTTTCGAATTAACAACAACATTTACCAAAAATATTGGCGGCATACGGAGAGCAAAAGCCTCGGAGGCGGAACGCATGTCCCATTCTTTTCCCGGCACATCCTCAACAACTCGCCCACGTTTTGGCGTAAATCCGTGCATCGTCACAATGCTTTCCATTCCGGCAATGCCGGGGCAGAAGAGTTTTGCGCCGCCGCCAAATCCGTGACAGGAATGGGGTATAACGCAGCCAATGCCAACGATCAGATCGGCTTCGGCGACTTCTTTGTTGGCAACACATGGGAATCCATTATCTAAAACGCCTAGTCGCACCATCGGCGAATTAAATGCATCGTGGGAAGTCACTTGATAAGATGCGACGATTTCCTTTCCCAGTTTTAGTTCAAGGTCTTTCTGCGACAACTGCCGATGCGAACCGGTCGCTATAACAAATGAAATATTTTTCTTCTCTATGCCTGCCTGAAATAGTAATGCTAACAGATGAGGAATAATGTCATGTGCCGGTGTGGGTCTTCCGAGGTCATCTACAACAAAAACGACACGCTTCTTTCCGGACGCCATGTCATTCAAAGAAAGGCCGAACGGTGTGTGTATGGCGCGTATTATAGCTTCTTCTTGCAATCGCGGCGCATCTTGTGGCCCGATGATATCCAACTCAAAGGAATCCGGTACAAAAAACTCCTGTTCAACATCATTAAACCATGCAGCTTGTTTGACTTTGAAACTTTTTGACATATCAGGTGTTTACCAATTTCCAATGGTTTCTTATTGATAATTGTTTCAGTTGATCATCCGGATCCACTGCCACAGCTTCCGCAACTGATCCCAACAAATAACGGTCTGCCCATTCATTTGCATAAGCGCAGGACTTCTGAAGATCAAAGCTGTTTTCTTTGCAAAAAAGTTCCGCTAAAATTTGTTTATTTCGCCCGTAGGGATGCAGGGCGGTCATATTGCCCGTAAATTTGCCGTCGG
>JAEUSK010000227.1 GCA_016787925.1 bacterium
CGTTTAATCTCACGACTGCTCATTTTCAAAATGTCCTCTCCTGACATACTCAACCTCCCATCAAATGAGAGTAATAGTACGCCTTAAATCAGGACATTTCTACTTTGGCTAAATAGGACATTATCACTTTGGTAGGACAGGGATTATTAGGCAGACGAAATGAGATAGGCTTTTATTTTTAAATTATTTGTGACCCATTGAAATAGTCATTGAATATGAAACGAAGTTGATCGATATTTTACTGCTATTTCTAACATGTATTATTTTTATTTGCATGTCCCAGCCGTTTGACATTGGTATTATTGGAGGCGGAATCGTTGGTTTGGCAACAGCTTATCGTCTATCGCAGCAATATCCAGGTCTAAAAATCGTCATCATTGAAAAAGAAAATCGCCTTGCGGCGCATCAGACTGGCCATAACAGCGGCGTTATTCATTCAGGGCTTTACTATAAACCGGGTTCGACAAAAGCTTCAACCGCTGTACGTGGCGCAAATATGATGAAGCAATTTTGTGAGGCGAACTCCATTCCATACCGTTTGTGCGGAAAGGTTGTCGTTGCAACGAATGAGGGGGAATTACCGGCTCTCGACGAACTTCATCGGCGTGGCGTTGCCAACGGCGTTAAGGACCTTAAAATCCTGAGCCGTGAAGAGTTGAAGGAAATTGAGCCTTACGCCGCAGGAATACGCGCCCTGCACGTTCCGCACGCCGGCATTGTTGATTATACGCAGGTTTCTGAAAAGCTGGGTGAACATATTCAGTTTGCAGGAAATCAAATTCTTCTGGGTTCGCGTGTAATCTCTATTGCAAAGAATTCTGAAAATTGGATATTGCAAACACCGCATACAGAATTTCAAGTCCGATTTATCATCGGATGCGCGGGCTTATTTTCCGATCGCATCGCGCGTTTGGGCGGAATAGATCCCAAGGTCAAGATCGTGCCGTTTCGCGGCGAATATTACAAGATCAAACCGGATATGAACTACTTAGTAAAAGGACTCATTTATCCGGTTCCCGATCCACGATTCCCCTTTCTTGGCGTCCATTTTACTAATCTTATTCACGGGGGTGTCGAAGCCGGGCCGAATGCGGTGCTGGCATTCAAGCGCGAAGGGTATAAGAAAAGCGATTTCAATTTGGTCGATATAATCGAAACACTCACCTATCGGGGCTTTCTAAAATTGGCTAAAAAAAATTGGCGCATGGGATTTGACGAAATGAAAAGGTCATATAGTAAAACGCTGTTTGTCAAAGCGCTGCAGAAACTGGTGCCTGAAATCCGGTCCTCCGATCTGATAACAGGCGGATCCGGAGTACGCGCGCAGGCATTATTGCCTAACGGTAATTTAGCAGACGACTTCATAATCATCGCTAGTTCGCATGCCATACATGTATGTAATGCACCTTCGCCGGCGGCAACGGCTTCGCTTGCGATAGCCGATACCATCGTTCAAAAGGCAGCCGAATGTTTTAACTTGTCAAATTAACTATTTTATGTTTACTTTTTTTATAGAAGTATCATTCAGATTCAAATGCGCTTGCGCCAAACTAAAATTTGTGATTTAACACGCCGCTCAATTAATATGATGTGAGGATGATATGATCAGATTTCTTATAACGCTATTGTGCCTTGCAGCCGCCTATCCTCCCCTGTTTGCTCAAAAAGATATTCGAGACGTCACAGAATTAATTGCAGAAACGACGGTTTCGAATTTACAAGCCCGATACGCCAACAATCCCGGCACGGTCAGAATAGGGGTGTTTAATCTCGATCGGCAAGTTTTAAATGAAGCAAATCTTACTTACTCCATTTTTGAAAATTATGTGACGGATCAGATCATCATTGGATTGATGAATAATAAAGCGCGTATTGAGTTTGACGTGGTTGAAAGAGGTTCACTTGAAAAAGTTCTTTTGGAGCAGCAGTTGGCTATAAGCGATCTGGTGGATCAAAGTAAAAGTGTTCAAGCGGGAAAATTACTGAATGCCAGCGTTATACTGACCGGCTCGTATCAGGTATTGCCCGAACACATTCAAATCACAATGAAGCTAACGGATGTTCAAACCGGCAGCCTTATCACCGCCATGTCGTACGAAATTAAGATTGATAATAGAGTGGATAATCTGCTTGGCATAAAAGACGAAATGGCCTTTCATGAAAAAAGCCGGCAACGACAGAAAGAATTAAATCAGCGGATAAAGGGACGTTCGCAAAGCTTTTTTGGCGGCGGCATGAGTCTGATGTACCTTAATAGTTCAGGTAAAACAGACATCGACCATTATGCCGGAACGCTCGATGTATCCTTTGGTTACCGACGAGTTGTAACCAGTATTGGTTACGGATATTACTCATACAAATATGATCTGCGTAATAACCATTATCTGTTGGCTGGACTAAGCATTCGCATTATTTCCTTTTTGAGATTGGGCTACATGGTAGGATTTCCGCTGGACAAAGACAATAGTCTCGGGCAAACCGTCAGCAGCGGGAGTCAAACGGCTCATTATCTCAAATGGACTGCTTTTGAACTTCGCCAATGCGACATATCCCTGAATTATGCCGTGATTAATAAGAGGGCGTTTGCGCAATATTCTAACAATACTAACTTCGAATTTTGGGGCCTTGGCTTAAGTTTTCATTGACCAGCTTTAGCTTCGCCCAGAAAAACTGCGGCACCAGAACTATTTCATCAACTTCATCACCGCCTGAGCAAACTCACCGTGAGGGGCTTTCTGGAGATATTCTCTAAACTGCATTTTACTTTCAACCGGCTGTTTGAGTTCGCGATATACCAACCCCAGATAGTAATGATTTACCGCCGCGTCCTTATCAAGATAGCATCGCTGGCTTTCAACGGCCTGCTCTAAGTACATTTTTGCGTTTTTAAAATCGTTTTTGTGATAATAAATTATTCCGAACAAACCTTTGTAAAGAAAATTAGTCGAGTCCTGAAGCCATGCCTGCTGCGCAAAATCCATCGCACGTTTCAGATCTTTGCCGGTTTTTACATAAAGACAAGACAATCGATAAGCCGCAAAATCGAGGCTGGGCCGGTTTTCAATGGCCCTCAAATAATATTCAATGGCTTCGTAAGGAAGTTCAGCTTCCTCAAAATCCTTGGCGATATCCGTGTACACGCGCGCTTTGTCAGGAAGCATGCCGAGAACAATTTCAAATTGAGCTTTTGATTCTGTCGTTCTGCCCCACTTTTGATATAGTACGCCGAGATGGCGGTACGCAAAATCGCTGTAAAGATCGTATTGAATGGTCGACTTAAACTCATCTTCAGCTTTTTTGAAATAAGTGTTCGCCGAGTCTAGCTTATTTGTCTTCATCAGGGCAATACCCATTTTGAAGTGAATCCAGCCCATCGTGTCAAAGTAATACGGATTGCGTTGCGACAATTCAATGGATTTTTGCGATAATTTCTCCGCTTCCGGCAGCCGTATCGCATCCGTCGCATAGCGCCAGGCCAGGTTATTGTACGCGCCGTTCTCATCAGGAAATTTTCGTATGTTCTCATAGAATAGCGAGTCAGCAATTTCCTGCATACCTGCAGACGTATAGAAATCCGCGTAGATCTGGTCTAGATTGGGCAACGATGGATTTGCCGCCCTTACAAAGTCGGCCGCTTCTAAAGATTTTCTGATCAACGCCCATTTTTTCTGTGCCGTAAGAAAACGATTATTCACTTCGGTTTGATACAAGCCGCTCAAACTGAGATAATTCCCGATATTCTCGGGTTCGAATCGAATGGTGAGCTGCGCCTGCTCATAGGCCTGCTCAAAATCTCCAATCTCAGCCAAATAACCGGACAGCAAATTACGCGGCGTCGATGTGAGCGGATTGATGCGAATGGCCTGTTTGATCTCGGCAATAGCTTCGTCGTATTTTTTCTGAGCAAAAAGCGCGCTGGCCGTATAGACGTAATTGATGATATTTGATTCGTCCAGCTGTTTCGCCTTTTTTGTGATCTGCAGAACCTTATCATAGTCGTTTTGCGACAACATCAAACTCGCCCGGCGCAGCACTAATTCGATACTGGTGGGATTCAATTGCAGAAGAGTATCGAGAACAGCGGACGCCTGATCGTAATTATCTTTTTGCAGATGAATCAGCATGATCCCTTCCATAGCGCTCTCGTAACTAGGTAAAATAGCGAGGGCTTCCCGATATTTCAACATAGCTTTTTCATACTGATGTTCCCCTATCGCCTTATCACCCTGCCATTTTAGTTCAACAGCTTTGGCGGTTGTTATCGGCCCTTCTGTAACATTGATCTCTTTGCCAAATGGAATGATGATCGCACATTCATTTCCGCTTTGCCGCCATTCCTGCAGGAAATCGTCGTATGAAACAGCCTGGTTATTAGCTACTGTCGGGTCATGCATGATGATCTGATGTTTGCTCTCGTCATAGCCGATTACCACTACCACATGGCCGTATCCAAATGGCGTCAGAAAGACCAGAACCGGTATCCCATGATCAATGCGTTCTTTGAGATCCTCTATCGTGCCGATATAGCCAAATGACTTATATTTACCCAAACTTCGGGGATAAGAGAGGATGTCATTGGATTGAGCGCCGGCATAGTCGCTTTTGATAACTGAATAAATATCGTCTTGATCCACATAATGGTTATAATAAGACAACACCATGGACAGCGATGCAGCTGCGCATTGCGGGCCATGCTGCTTGACGTATGGAATGTTCTCAATCACCACTTTTTTTGGCGGTTCCAACTTCTCAAATTTGATGTTTGTCAGAACGGCGCTATAGGACGCTTCCTGCAGTTCGGTTGTGGCTTTAAATTCGTTGAATTCTTTTGTTGAAAAATTATTCGAGAGTTTTCGAATCAATCCTTTCCCTGCATCAAATTCCAGCTCCTCAACGCCCTGATGTTGAATTGTGATGCGTCCTTGTTCGCCATAGCGCGCCGCATCGTAACTTCCGGTAATGCCATAATATTTCTTCCCATACGCAATGCCATCACTTATTTCTTCCAGCTCGGTCACCGCATCTATAGAACCCAGTTTGAAAACGTATTGATTGGATTTCCACATTTCTCCTTCGTACGTGCGTTTTCTTAGGAATGCGCCGTGTAGATCTTCCATGACGGCTATTACAAATCGCGGCAGGGCGTGCGGATCGCTCTCGAGTAATCCGTAAATATTCGTGACTCCGTATACATCGGACATCCGCAAATATAACCGATGTCCAATGAAACTCCGTTCTTTGGCCGTCAATGCATACCCGTCAATAGAAATAATGTCGAGTGCAAACTCAACCTCACCGTAATCAGTTATATCCTGAACCTGTTCCCGGAAAACGATAGTGAGTTCTCTCGACAAGTCGCCATTAGCATCAGCCCCGATCAGCGCATCGTTTTTAGATTTTACTTTCAGAGTGTACGTATTCGTCTGGCCGATTCTAAGTACATCATCAAAAACAACATACCGATCCCCAACTCCGGCATAATCACTACCAAGGCCATGGTTTTGCATATCCGAGACTGTTGGGCGAAAATAATCCGGATTCGAGACGATCAGCCGATCATATGTTTTCACCGCATTTGCCATGTCGGATTTATCGGCATACGTCCTTGCAAGGTAGTACATCGCATCAAAATCCAGAGAATCCAATTCCACTGCTTTATTAAAATGCTGTATAGCTTTGTCATGAAAATCGATCTGGGCATATGTAAGGCCCAAATTATAGTGAAAGACCTTTTGAATAACAGGATCGGAAGTAAATGTAACTCCCCTGACAAAAGACGTTTCAGCCGGTTTATACTTGCCCGTTCGCATACGCAGCAAACCTAGTTGCATGTATGCTTCGTAATAAGATGAATCAACCGTCACCGCGAGCTGCAGATAATACTCGGCAGAATCAGGCGACGATGCGCTTGTTCCTTTTTCATAATAGCGATACGCCTCTTTATTGATTTTTCCATCTATCAACTTTTGAACTGTCACCATATAATCTCTGATATTGACCTGACGATTATCAAGTTCCAGAGAGCGTTGATAATATTCCTTCGCCTTGACCCAGTCCTGGCGGCGGAAATACAAATAAGCCGCATTCCCATATTCAAACGCGCCCATCCGGCCTTGTTGAATTAATTTTTCGTAGTGCCTTAATGCTTCTTCATCTTTGCCCAAAATAAAATTGATCCGGCCTAGTTCAGTCAGGGCTAATGTAAAATCCGGCTCGATTCGTATAGCTTCGTTTAAAGAAGACAGTATGATTTCATAGGCTTTTCGTTTGTCTTTAACCGCATTGACGAGATCCATTTGCGATCGCGCATCGAGATAACTGACAAAGGCGTTTTCATTAAACTGGCCATTCAAGATAAGCCTGATGAGTTTTGCGTATTCGTTAACAAGATCGTTTTTGGATCCAAGGGCCGCCGCTCGGTCAAATTGATTCAGTGCCAGTTCCCACAACTTCATTCTGAGAAGACAATCACCGAATTCATAATACACACCTGCCTCGGCTGGTTTACCGGTTTTCACAATGCGGTCATACGCCGGTATTGCCTTTGCATAGTCCCTTTCATCGTAATAGAATCGCGCCAGCGATATCCACGAATCAAGGCTACTGGAATCAAGCTCTGTGAGCTTCAGAAAGAAGACTTCAGCGCCCGGATCATTCAGGGCGCGGGCAGTTTCAGCCAGCCATACGACGCCATCTATATTATCCGGATAAGCGGCCGTATACCGCTGTAAACTGATGTAAGCGCTTTCATATTCTTCCGTGTTAAAAAGCGCTTTGCCATACGGCAGATAAAGCTCATTCATACGGCTGTCTAATAATAGCGCCTTGCCGTAATTCTCCGCGGCCTTGCGATAAAGGCCTTGTCCGTCATATACTCTCGCCAGGGCAGCATAGGCTTCGGCGAAGTTGTTGTCGACCCTCACAGCTCTCCGATAAGCGTCCAGAGCGGATCGCCACTGGGACATTCCTTTTTTTTCAAAAGACCGGCCCTTTAAGTAGAATTCCTTCGCTGCCTTATTTTGAGTTGATAGCGGAATCGATGTACAGGAAATCGTCCATGATAAAGCCATGACGATAAGTAATGAAACGTAAGACGATGCAATTTTGAATTTCATGTTTTCCTCAGCATTTAGAGTAAGAAGCGCATACTTAATGTACGAAAAAGGCGACCCTCTGTCGCCTCGACGGATAAGAATACACGCGATGTGAAATGTGAATTTATAAAACTCTGAATATGACCGATTGTTCCACAGCACAATCACCTTGGTTCAGCGGAATTTTTGTGAATTGCATTTGCAGGAAAATGCCTTTCATACACTCCAGAAAACCCGTATTCTTAGTGCCGTCAAACACGATCGTCACGGAATCGACATTTCCCGCCGGTTTGACAACAAAGCGAAATCTTACTTTAAATTCCCGCGTTTCACCGGAAGTAATATTCCTGCCGTAGCAATTCGCAAAATACTGCGTCTTTAAATTGACCCGCTCCGCGATCTCGCTTTCCCCGCGTCCTTTGCCGTACACCGCAGGAGCGGTGCAGAAAATACTTAAACTTCCGCTTTGCGCATCTTGCGCGATCGCTCTATTAAAAAAAGGTCCAAACGTAAACAACAATCCGGCAAAAAAAACAAAGTTATTCATTCATCCTCATTTTAACTAATTTCTTCTTCATTAAAAACTAACGCCGTGAAACTGTAAATAACCGTGTCAGGCTTTTTCCATGCGTCTTTTGGTAATCCCGCTTTAACGCAAGTCTGGTCAAGGAATGTCTCCCTGTCCCATCGGTATTCCGTAGCAACTTGCGGAAGCAATAAACCATGATGGAACCCGCGCTCTATCAAGAGTCCGTGTTGACCGGGTATGATATTTCCAACGTCTTTGACTTTATTCATCGGCGATAATACGCTGATTTCAATCTCAATGTTCCCTAATTCACCAACCGTCAATGGATTAAAACGATTATCGTGGAGAGCTGCAGATACCGCCGCCTTACTGACCGTCTCGCAAAGCGGTTCGTTGCTTTGTATATAACCCACACATCCGCGCAGACGTTGATTCATTTCGATTGTGACAAAGGCACCTGCTTTTATTTCTAACGACGGGGAAATACTGTAGCTTTCCTCCAAATCAGGTATCGGGACTCCTTTGACGGACGATACAATCGAGTGCCGTGCGATATCCAGTAAAGTTTTTTTTTCTTCAGAAGATAAATTCATATTCACTTGAAATATAAGTCTGAAACCTACTGATTATCAACTTTTTCCAATAGGTTTTTTTTAACAGTCTCGATCGGCATGATTTTCTCAGTCCACAAATAGAATGCCGCTGCTGCTTGTTCGACCAACATGTCAAGTCCGTTGATGGTAGCTGCGCCCGAAGCGTGGGCATAGCGCAAAAGCACCGTTCTTATCGGATCGTAAATAAGGTCATAAACGATCATTTCGGAATCAAAAAAATCAGGTTTAACGAGGCATTCTTCCGAAGCTAACCCTACCGACGTTGTATTGACGATGACTTTGGCGCCAAGTTTTGGTAATTCATCTGATGAAACAAATCGCAGTGTAGCGTCAGATCTTATGGATGCAAAGTCACTGATCAATTGCAGCGCGCGTTCTTGTGTGCGGTTGAAAACAAATATTTCGCCGACATCATAATTGTTTACCAACGAATATATCACGGCCCGAGCACTGCCGCCTGCGCCTAGAACCAACACTTTCTTATTTTCAACTTTTTTTCGAAACGGCTCCAGTGTTTTTGTAAACCCTATCACGTCGGTGTTATAACCGATCCATTTGCCGCGCTTTTGTACAACCGTATTCACAGAACCGATCAATTTTGCCTCAAACGAAACTTCATCCAAATAGCTGGTCACAGCCACTTTGTGCGGAACGGTTACACTGAATCCGGCAACGCCGAGCGCTTTGAAGCCGCTTAGGGCTTGTTTGAGATCGAGACTATCAAACGCCAGAAAAACGGCATTGATGCCTAGTGATTTAAATGATGTATTGTGAATAAGCGGCGACAGAGAATGTCGAATTGGAGAACCTAAGAGGGCATATAATTGAGTAGAACCATTAATTTCAATTGAAGTTTCAATCATGCTCAGAATTAGATCCGATCAGATTTATGGCAAAAGGGTTTGGTTGTTTGAAAAAACATCTTCGTTTACATGATTTAATATTTTAATTTCTTCCGTTTTGATCGTTCTGTTTTCCCTCATATTCTGTTTTGAAGTTGAAAATTTCATGCTGCCATACGGCTCCCAGTTTTTCCAATAATACGATCCGTCTTCCGAATCCTGAAGTAAAAATCTCCATTTATCCATAAGGTACGTTTCCGGATTGATGAAAGCCCAATACTGATCTTTAGGCGTGAGTCCAACCTGATCGAAAGTCAGATGCAGCGTTTCATAATAAATTCCGGACGCAGAATCCTTTTGCAGGCCATCATAGCTCAGCGTAACGCCGGGATCTTTCAATTTCCACGGCATGATGATCCAGTATGTATCGTTAATAAAACGATTATAACCGTATTGCAGTTTATCTTCCGCTTCTTTTCCTTCCAATAACTTGCCATCAATGTAGGCTCGGCCAAGTTTTTTATTAATGTCCTGATAAAGCATACAATAGGATTTTCCGTCTCTCATTTTTCCCTGAACGCGATAGCGGCCGGTAAATTTATCCCACAAATGTTGATGCCGTGAGACATCCTTCCCGTCTGCTTCTACAACAAAATCAAATCTGAAATAACGCGTTTCATTCCACGCGTTTGCGCCGCCCATCGCGTTCATCATGCGATCGGCGAGTTCCAAAGCCTTTCTATCACTGGAGTTGCTTGTTCCGTCGGCTCCACTTCTCGATGGCGTCGATTGTTTGGTTCCGCAGGCGCTCACGAAAAGAATAAAAATATAAATAAATCGAATATTCATTAAACTCTATTTTTGAGTGTCACAACTCGGTTAAAAAAACGATGAGCCACGAATCAACACAAATTTCCACAAAAAATTCAAATTCGTGAAATCTTGTACTGTTTGTGGCTAATAATTACTTCTGAGTCTTGATCTTTGCTTTTTGCGTCTGCAGATAATCTTCGTCCACCGTCTGCCATTTAACGCCGTAAGATCCGAGTGACGTTACGTCATATAATAAAAAAAATTTTCCGCTTTTCATTTTAAAAATCTGCACCTGAAGTACTTTTTCATCAGAATCGTTCGTCAAATTTTCGAATATAGAATATCCGCGCAATTCTGCGGGAGTGATTTCTGGGCCAAGATCCTCGTCAAGAATGTACGGAACAAGTTCGTTGTTAAAAGAATACTCCTCGTATTTTGTAAAACTGGAACCTGCAAAGCCTCCGCCAACGATACCTCCCAATATCATTACCATGGAAAGCGGATGCGCAATGGCCGCAGCCCCGCCCTCACTGGACGCCGCTGAGCCGACGGCATAACCGCCGGCAATCCCCAAAACACCGCCGATCACCGAGCCCCAGATAATTTTCTTCTTCTTATTGTGATCTCCTGAAAAAACAATTTTTGAAATAACTTCAACGGGCAGTTCGGCATTTTGTCCGTTCTGCGAAACCACCAGTTTATCATTTGAGGCGCTTATTATTTTCGTCTCAAGGTCAACATTGGCGATGAATACCGTTACGCGGGCATGCACCTTGTTATCTTTATTCGCCTGCCAATCCGCTTGATTGAGCATCTGGCTGCGCGGTCCGCAACTAATAAACAAGCTAATAAACAATAAAAACGGAATGCCTCTAAGAAGAGTTTTTGGCAACATGACTTGAACTCCGGGTAAGTTTATCAATGAAGGTATGTCTATTTTTTCTTTATTTGCATCATATCACGCACGTGCAGAAAATCCAGAGACTCGATGCGTCTTCCAGCAAAATTTCTCAAAACGTTCTTTTCTCTGTGTTCTCCGTGTCTCTGTCGTGAGTTTTTGTATTTCTATTAATGCGCTAAGAATCTTTCGGCATCAATAGCCGCCATACATCCGCTGCCCGCCGCCGTGACCGCTTGTCGGTAGTAACTGTCCTGCACGTCTCCGCAGGCAAATACGCCCGGGATATTGGTCTTGGTGGATGTTCCCTCCGTGATGAGATATCCGTTTTCATCCATATTCAAGATTCCCTTGAATAAATCGGTATTCGGTCTGTGCCCGATCGCAAGAAAAAAACCCTGTGTTGGAACATCTGAAACCGCGCCCGTCTTCACATTTTTAACTTTCAGAGACTTAATATGCGAATCCTGGGTGCCAACGATATCTACGACTTCAGAGTCGAGTAGGTATTTGATCTTTTCGTTTTTCTGCGCGCGCTCGATCATGATCTTCGATGCGCGGAATTCCTGGCGCCGGTGAATCAGCGTTACGGACTTTGCAAATTTAGTTAAGAAAGTAGCCTCCTCCATTGCCGTGTCTCCTCCGCCAACCACGTGAATATCTTTTCCTTTAAAGAAGAATCCGTCGCAGGTCGCGCATGCGGAAACGCCGTAGCCCATCAATTCTTTTTCTTTAGGTAAACCCAACATCTTTGCAGAAGCGCCTGTGGAAATGATCACGGTTTCTGCCAAATACTCCTCCCCGCCGTCGTCTACAACTTTAAATGGTTTCTTGGAAAAATCAACTTTTTCGATGGACTTAAATTCGCATTTTGCGCCAAATCGTTTTGCCTGTTCTCTGAATAGCTCCATCATTTCCGGCCCTAAAATACCTTTGGGAAATCCGGGATAATTTTCAACTTCCGTTGTAATAGTCAACTGCCCGCCGGGTTGATTTCCTTCAAATACTATTGGATTCAAATTAGCTCGTGATGCATAAATCGCCGCGGTCAAACCTGCCGGGCCGGAACCGATAATGATGACGTTGTGTATTGTCACGCTCAACTGTTATACTCCTTTTCTACAAAATGGTTAAACTTAATTTTCGCAGCCGGTTAAATAAAAACCACTGCAATGGAATCTGGATCGCCAACTGAATACATCCTCCGATCAAAAAGTACTGCAGTGTCTGCATCCAATCGATCCACCGAACTAATAACAGAGCCATTGTAAATAATATTCCGGATAAAAAAAAGAAAAAAGGCGTGCGGCTCGCGTAAGCCCTTATTGAGAAAGGTTTATCGAATTTATCAGAAACAAAAAAATACCAACATCGATCGGCGATCCAGCCTGAAAAGGCTAATGAAAGGCAAACGGCCAATATCTTCAGCCAAACAAATATATCCATATTCGGTCCTAACAAAACGGTTCCAAACCAGATGAACATTGCGCTGACATTGGCAAATGTAAAATTTCTCACCGTTCCGTTCCATAACGTTTCCGAGTCGGAACTGAGCAAGTATTTTTTCATTGATTGATGTTCTTCGGGGGTCATAGTGGTAAACCTGTAAGGTTTAAGTACTAACGATCATTAAAGCGCCAACGCTGCAAAATCACCTTCTGACAAAATGAGCAGATAACCTTACTGGTTATGCGAAAGTAAATAAATTTTCTTTTGGTAAACCTGTAAGGTTTGAGTATTAACAATCATTAAAACGCTAACGCTACAAATTCACCTTCTAACAAAGTGAGCATATAAACCTTACAGGTTAATGCGAAAGTAAATAAATTTTCGTTTGGTAAACCTGTAAGGTTTAAGTACTAACAATCATCAAAACGCCAACACTGCAAAGTCACCTTCTGACAAAATGAGCAGATAACCTTACTGGTTATGCGAAAGTAAATAAATTTTCGTTTGGTAAACCTGTAAGGTTTAAGTATTAAAGATCATTAAAGCACCAACGCCGCAAATTCATTTTCTAACAAAGAAAGAAGATAAACCTTCCAGGTTTATTGAAAGTAAATAAATTTTCGTCTGGCAAACCTGTAAGGTTTGAGTATTAAAGATCATTAAAGCGCTAACGCTGCAAATTCATTTTCTAACAAAGTAAGAAGATAAACCTTACAGGTTTATGCGAAAGTAAATAAATTTTAGTGGTAATGCAAATGATTCAATGGAAGGAAAACCAATCCCTAAAAACGTCAGGTGATTTATGTCAAAAACCCCCGCATTTTTAGTGCGGGGTTTTTGGTAGAACGCTCTAATTCCACCCGACTGTCATCGAGAAAACAAAATTTCTCGGTAAACCAGGTTCAAGATAAACCGGCTTACCATCAACAATATCGGGATTAACAAATGCAGAGCCTGCATATTTTTTGTCCATTAGATTATTAATACTAAAAAATGCTCTGACAAAAAGATGATCAGCAATTCGTACCGGCTTATCTATTCCGATTGTTGCGTTGAAAACAGCATAAGCGGGAACCTGCACGCTATTGGCATCGTCAACGAAATATTTTCCAACGCCCTGGAAACCCAATTCAATAAACCCGCCTTTCATCCTTTCAGGAGCATAACGCAGACTGGAACTGTAGAATACATCCGGCACGCCTGCAACCTTATTATCCTTATAATCCGCGGATTGTCCCGGCCTTCCGTAATGCACAGAATCAACCGTGTAGTTAACATACCGATTGGCCGAATACGATGCTGCAGATTGAATCGAGAGCCCGTGATCCAGTTTCAGATTCACTCCTAATTCCGCGCCGATCCGTTGAGTTTTTCCTGCTGTAAAATAAAACCGCCCGCCCTTGTATGGAATAATGTCGTTCTTCACTTGAATCCAGTAGAACGCGGCATCATAAGTGATGAGCTGAAAAAAACTTTCTCCAGAAATCTCAAGAATTTGTTTGGTTCCTATCTCAGTCGTAAGCGATCGTATAGGTTTTAAAAGCGGATTAACGGCATACGCGGTATCGGATGGCAATGTGCCGGCCGGGTCGGTTTCATTTCCGGCCGGAGCCTCCACGCCGCCGCCGACATTCGCGTATACGCTGTGTTTTTCCGTAAACCTATAACTGATACCGGCTTTGGGTGTCAGCCCCGTGAATGATTTGGTCTGATGTCCCAACTGCGTATTTATGAAGTTCTCATTGTAATATTTCACCACATCATATCTCAAACCGAGTATGACAGATATATTCTCATCGAAATTGGTTTCATTCTGTATGAACGAACCAAAACTATTAGCCCCCTCGCGTTTGTTATCTTTCAATATGTCTCCACGTCCGCCATCGGCGGTTAGAGAATAAAACAATATCGCGCCGTCCTGATAGGCCTCATCCATACCGATCAGCGTAACATTTCTTACGGAAGAAAATAATGACCATCCGTGGCGATACATTACGTTTCCGCCAACATGGTATCGTGTGAAATCACGGTAAGTATTTCGTTCCGAACGCTGGAGGTATTTCGGATTAATATAAGCCATCGCAGAAATTCCATGGTCATCATTGATCTGATGCTCAAGCGTGACGCCAATCCGGCCGGTTTTGTTGTTTCTTCTTTCGAAGCGGGTTAGATATGTTGGATTGGCTTGCTTTGCCGAAGAATCATATTGAGTTTTATTCAACGGGCCTGGAATATGAAATACGTTTCGAGTACCAACCAGATGCACACCCAGCGTTGTCGCGTCGGAAACTGAAGAGACAATTCCCAAATTGACTATATCACGTTCACTTGCAGAATTGACGCGCCATCCGTCAAACGACGTTGTCGTGTAATTAGCGTAAAATCTTGTTTCGCCAACAACCGTACCCGCCTGAAAAAAATATTCCTGTAGTCCGAAACTGCCCAATTTTGCAGAAGCGTTGGCGTACGGTTTTTCAAAATACGGAACCGTGCTGATGCTGACCACTCCGCCGCCCGCATTCCCCCAAATGGCGGACGCATTGGAGCGAACCACTTCCATATTCTGCACAGCATTCAAGTCGACCATGTCAAACGACGTTCTGCCGTCCGGTTCTGTTTCCGGAATTCCGTCCATCAAAACCCGCACGCCCCGCGAAGTGCCGGCGTTGGACCGATCGCCCGCGCCCCGCGCTCCAAAACCGCGGATCGAAATCCGGATGTCTTGATTTCCCGATCGCGACTGCGCTAAAACGCCCGGTACATAACTTAGTGCATCATTCAGCCCGTATCCGCGTTGGCTCTGAATCTGCGAACGGCCGATGACCGTTACGGCCAATGGCACTTCGATTATCGGCTCAGGAATGCGTGTCGCAGTTACCGTGATCCCCTCCAACTGATACAATTTGTATGTAGAATCCGCTTTGTCATTCTTTTTTTCCTGCGACCGGGCAGAAACCGGCGCAAGATTAAGCAGAATGAAAAGGAAAGTAAGTTTATTCATAACCACTCCTGATCATTTGACTTTCGACGTATGTTAAAATCCCGGAATTGGATGCCAAACGAGGTATCCAATTAATTTTAGACGAAAAGATTAGGCGGATGGAATTGTGAGGTGAAAAAGCCTTGAAGTGCAGGGATAAACGACGTATCCCCGTTTTCAGTTACAACAAGTGATGTAGAAATGAAGTTTGTTTGATTCGGAAAATATTCAATTTTTATTTTTAGCTTTAGTTTGCTCTTCTGGTCATGATCGCGTTTGGATTCCTCCTGATACACCATACTGGAAGTTCCATCGTCGGTATTGACCCTGCTCACAAAAATATCTTCATCCTGATCCGGTTCGTCCCAATAGATCGTTACCTGTAAAGGATGGAATGCAATACTGAAGAAGGCATACGGATGCGTAATGGCAAGAATGAGGAGACATAATGCGATTTTGAGTCCAATTCGTATCATAAGCGGAATATTCTAACAACAAATCCGTTAATAATCAAAAGCTTTTAAAAACTAAGCAGGTCATACTGAACAAAAAAATTGAAAAAAATTATTGTTTTTTTATATATTCCTTTGTATAATGCGCCGCTAAAGCACTGAAAATAATTTTTTTGAACAATAAATTTATCGAGGATTTCGACAATGAAAGAAAATATTCACCCTGCATACCCGCTATCGAATGTGACTTGTTCGTGCGGCAATACGTTTGTCACCCGCTCGACGGTTGGCGATATCAAGGTTGAAATTTGTTCAAGCTGCCACCCGTTCTATACCGGCACGCAGAAACTGATCGATACCGCAGGCCGCGTCGACAAATACAACAAGAAAATCGCCAAATTCAAGGAAGCCAAAGAAAAAGCTTAGCTTACCTTTTCTAAAAAAGGAATATACCCTGTTTTATTCATTAAGGTGTATTCCTTTTTTTGTGCCTAATTTCGAACACGCGAAAAAGTCGTCCAAACAAAACGAGCCCATGTTAGATCAATTAGAAAAAATAGAGACCCGATTCAACGAGATCAACGATATGCTGACCCGGCCTGAAACGATTTCGGATCAGAACCGATTCAGAACGTTAAGCAAAGAACGCAGCAGCGCTGAAGAGATCGTTGATAAATACCGCGTCTATAGAAAAATATTATCAGATATTGCGGGAAATAACGATATCATACATAACTCGGATGATATGGAATTACGTGACATGGCGCGCGCCGAGTTGCTCCAATTGGAACTTGAAAAGGGCACGATCGAAAACGAACTGAAATTTCTTCTTATTCCGCGAGATCCGCACGACGAAGGCGGATGTATATTGGAAATTCGCGCAGGCACCGGCGGCGATGAGGCGGGTATTTTCGTTGGTGATCTCTTCGGCATGTACCGGTATTACATCGAAAAAATGGGATGGAATTTTCAGACGATTGATTTTACCGAAGCTAATCAAGGCGGGTTCAAGGAAATGATTATTGAAGTTGATGGTAAAGGAGCGTACGGAAAATTAAAATTTGAAAGCGGCGTCCATCGCGTTCAGCGCGTTCCAAAAACGGAAACCCAAGGGCGCGTTCATACCTCCGCCTCTTCCGTTGCTGTTCTTCCGATCATTGATGACATTGATAAAGAAGTCGTGATCAGCCCCAACGATCTGCGCATTGATATTTACCGCGCCGGCGGGAAAGGCGGGCAGAACGTCAATAAGGTAGAAACCGCCGTACGTATGACACACATTCCGACTGGAATTGTCGTGCAGTGTCAGGAAGAACGATCCCAACTGAAAAACCGCGAGAAAGCAATGAAGGTGTTGAAGTCGCGTATTTACGAAAAACAAAAAGAAGAGCACGACGCGAAAATAGCTTCCAAACGTAAATCGATGGTGGGCTCCGGCGACCGCAGCGAGAAAGTACGCACGTACAATTTTCCGCAGAACCGCCTCACAGACCATCGTATCGGTCTCACCATATACGACCTCGAAGGCGTCATGGGCGGCAAGATAGACGAAATTATCGAAAAG
>JAEUSK010000244.1 GCA_016787925.1 bacterium
CGCCCGCCATGAATCTTCGGTTATTTCCCGCGATGGCCTGCGGCACAAAAACCCGGTCGTCCGTGAAATAGGATGTACGATTCAGAATATTATAAATATCCAGACTGAGCGTCAGCGATTTCCATATATTTTTCACAAGAAACCTGGCGTTGACTATCGTATACGGTACAAGGTCGATTCGATCCAGTTTTACCGTCGGAGAATTTAAAGCGGGCACATCGTTCCATCCAAAGCGCGAAAATGCATTCAGATTCAGATTATATTTTCCGCGGTTCAGATTGAGGGCTAAGTTCACCGAATGCTGCGGAATGCCGTACACCGGATCCTCGACGTCGGCTAATTTTTCATCGGCAGCCTGCGTGTAAGAATAGTTGCCAAAAAAAGTAATATTACTCTGTGGAGCATACTGTAAATCAATTTCTACTCCGCGCCAATCCCGGCTGCCTGCATTCTGAAATTTGGATTGAGTTGGAACGCCGGATTGTTCGGCAACAGGTCTGATGACATGCTGCACGTCGTTAAGGAAGGCATTCACAGAAAACGACAGGCTTGCCGACGGCTTTAATGTCAGCTGCATTTCCCAGGTTTCAATCGTTTCGGGCTTGAGATTGGGATTTTCAATTACGTCGATCGCGTTAAGGTCGCTCTGATGCGTCTCAAAAAATGTTGGCGCTCTGAATGCGCGTCCGTACAACCCTTTGACTATAACGGATCTCACAGGACGATAGACGACGGTCAATCGCGGACTTACTGTAAGCCCGAAGTCCGTATACTTGTCAAAACGGGTTCCGCCGGTGACAATCAATCGTTCAGATGGCGACCATGTATGCTGCAGGAATGCCGCGTATATGGTATTGGTCGGACGCCCAAAGAGAATTTCGAGAGAATCGTCCAAAGCTTGAATATCAAAGATCCCGTCATTGTTGACATCGTTGGCGCCGACATTCGATTCAAGTTTCTCAATTCGGTCTACCTGCACATGTAAGCCCAAAACTGTTCTGTGATGCCGGCCAGGATTTAATTCTGCAAAAGATTCCATGTTCAGCGTGGACGTTTGTAAGTCCGATTCAAGAAGGAATGACGCCCCGGATGGATTTAAGTCCGGTGACAATACGGACTGAAAATTATTCATCTTGTAATCATTCTTGCTGCGGTGAATGGAGTAACTCGCAAGTGTGGTCATACGGTGTTTCTTCATAAGTGCGGCGGTATACTTTGCGCCAATGCGGAAGTTTTTTGTCTGATGTTCATTTTGCAGGGAACCAGCCGTTGAAGCAGAACCTGATCCCCAATGATTCCGGCTGCGCGAAGCGTCAAAATAGGCGTCTAATTCCAGATTATGGTAATTTAGAGACGTGCCGAGATTTGCGAGCAGCGTTTTCTCCCGGTTGGTTCGGTTCAAAAATTCACGCGGAATAAATGTGCCGGAGGTGCTGTCATAAATAGACTGATGTATATCCCGCTGCTTTATCGGATCATCCAGTTGAAACAGGCTTCCATATAAGACCGCATCAGCCTTCCGGCCTATTGGTAAAGTATGTTGGCCGCGCAGATCCATACTCCCGCGATTTCCTGCCTGCGTGGAAAAAAATGAGCGCGGCGTATCGCCGGGCCGGTTGGAGATGATATTGACGACGGCTACGAACGCATTAGCTCCGTAAAGCGCGCTGGCGGGCCCGCGCAGCACTTCTATTTGTTTCACATTATCGAGAATGTAATCGGGAGTGAAGGACGTTGCACCCCCGGTGATGCCGTCATTTAATCGTTGGCCGTCGCGTAAAATCAGAATACCCTCTGAGAGAGAACTGAATTCCCCGCGCACGTAAATATTTTTCTGTTGTCCGCTCAAAATCGATTTGCCGACGGTGAAACCCGGAACGTAATTCAATGCTTCACTGAGCGTTCGTAATCCCATACGGTCCATGTCTTCTCGTGTAACTACATACACGGCGGCAGGCGCTTCATCATACGACGTAGAAGATTTCATTGCAGTAGATACTTCTACGCTGACATCCATCAATTCTTCAATCGACAACCGAAAAACGCTGGCCGTATCCTGAGCGGCGATATGCGCACTTCCAAATACGAGACAAAG
Source organism: bacterium (assembly GCA_016787925.1). GTDB lineage: Bacteria > CLD3 > CLD3 > SB21 > SB21 > SB21. The sequence continues at coordinate 2,096 of JAEUSK010000244.1, forward strand.
CAGCCAGCCGACCAAGGGCGGTATTGTCTTGATTCGCGTCATTTTATTTCGGACGTGGCGATTCATGATTCCTCCGGCTCTTTGAATATATATCCGGCGCCGCGAACCGTGTGAATGAGCGGGCGGCGCGATCCGCAATTCAATTTGTTCCGCAGTTGTGTTATATAAACGTAAATGACATTAGTGCCCGTATCGAAATCAATTTCCCACACATGGTTGGTCAAAGCGGCATGGGTAACGAGCCTGTTTCGGTTGCGAATAAAAAACTCGAGAATGGCAAATTCTTTGTTCGATAATTCAATCCGGATGCCGCCGCGGGTAACTTTTCTTTCCGGAATGTTCATTACAAGATCGTCGATCTCCAGCGTTTCGAGCGGCGCGTAACGCCGGCGCAATAACGCCTGGAGCCGTGCGGCCAGTTCCATAAATGAAAAAGGTTTGGTCAGATAATCGTCGGCGCCCGACTCGAGCCCTTCAATTTTGTTAGTGACCGAATCCTGAGCAGTAAGGAAAAGCACCGGTACATTTGAACCTTTTTTTCGAATTTCCTTACACACTTCGATCCCGTCCATTCCGGGCAGTTTCCAGTCTAGAATCACAAGGTCGTATGTGTTGACTTCAAACTCCACCAGCGCGGATTCCCCGTCCGCGCAGGTATCCACGGCAAAACCGTCCTGAGTCAGGCCGTGTTTAAGAAACCGGGAAAGGCGCTCATCGTCTTCTATAATCAATATTCTCATAGACTCTACTCTGCTTGTGACAAATAAATATAACCCCGTCCGTTCCGGAACGCAACGTATAAAACGTTACGTTAGTAACTTTAACGCCCATTTAAGGCTGGCTTAAGGTTCGGCGGTTTATATTAACCCACAGCGCAATGAACAAAATAAGTTTTTACTGTCCTGATTCTTTGAAAATTTAAGCGAATTATTCAATCTAACTATTTCATTAACTCTAACTATTTCATTAACTAAACAAGAGAGGTGTCATCATGAAAAAAACCATTTGGATAACGGTTGCATTGGCGGCGTTTATTCTTCCGGGATGCGATAAGGAAGAGAGCGACGCGAATTTCACGAACCCTGCCGATTCGCCGTATGCGGTGACCATCGATCCTGCTGATTTTTTACCCGGCGACTCCATCACCGGAAATACATATTTCCCCCTCATCGTGGGACAAACAATGATCTATGAAGGTTTTGACGACGGCGAGTCCGAGACAGTGGAAGTGATCGTCATGGATAGCATAAAAACGATCATGGGAGTAGATTGCCGGATCGTTCGTGATAAGGCGTTTGAAAACGACGAACTTGTGGAAGATACTTTTGACTGGTATGCACAAGACCGCAGCGGCAATGTTTGGTATTTTGGCGAGGATACGCATGAGATCGAAAACAATGTGCCGGTCAACTCTGATGGTTCGTGGGAAGCCGGAGTAGACGGCGCACTACCGGGCATTCTGATGTTTGCGGAACCGATCGTCGGCGTGTGGTACCGTCAGGAATACTATAAAGGTGAAGCGGAGGACGTTGCCCAGGTCCTGAGTATCGGCGAGACGCTGACCGTGCCTTACGGAACTTTTACGAACTGTCTGCGCACGCTGGAGTACCCTCTGCTGGAACCGGGAAACGAAGAGAATAAAATTTATGCGCCGGGAATCGGACTTCTGAGAGCCGTCGCGACAAAAGGCGGATCCGGGTTCGAAGAGCTGGTATCCATTACACCCTAACTTACATGTCCGAAGTCTCCGGGCTCTCAGGAGCCCGCGGGCTTGCGGTGAGTACTCTATTGGCACGAACGGGAATTGCTGGCAGTTAAACGACGACACGTACTGGATTGGTTTTCTACTTTCATCGGTGCAAGTTGGGAGTTTTAGTATTAAAGCGATCTGACGACACGCATTACTAAACGTGCTTATCCGGTTTACTCACATACGTCATGGTGAGCGGAGTCGAACCATGACAAAGTACAGTAAAATCAGCCTTCGACTACGCTCAGGCTGAACCTACCTTTTCCTTTTGTGAGTAAACCCGATAAGCACATTACTAAAAATGATCGATCAGATCATCGTGGAGGTGTATGATGAACTTGTTAATCTCATTTCTAATCGTCTTTTACGCACTCGGAGATCATTCTACAGAAGCGGAAGAAGACAGCAGCCACATACTCGCGGATGAAAAAATAGCGGCTACCTCCCAAATCAAGACTCTCGGCGCTATTAAAGGAATGGTTCTTGACAAATCGACTCGGAAACCTTTAGTCGGAGTGAATGTCACTGTGGCGGGCACGCGAATCGGAGCCGCTACGAATCGAAAGGGAGCGTTTCTTATTTCTAAATTGCCTTCCGGAAACTATATGCTTCGCTTTAACATGATCGGATATGCTGAGATACTACATAACCATCTCGAAGTAAAGGGAAATGATACAATAGACATTAATATTGTAGAAATGGAAGAACAGCCCATTCAGCTAAAAGAACTTGTCATTTCGGCAGGAAGTTATTCGCTCATGGACGTCAAGCCATCCAATCAAACTCTGACGCATGAAGACATCAAGATGCTCGGATGGGCGGAAGATATTACGCGCGCCGTGCAGAGAGTCCCCGGCGTGTCCGGCAACGATCTCGCGGCAAAATTCTATATTCGCGGCGGCGACGTGGACGAAGTTTTAGTATTGATTGACGGAATGAAAATTTACAAACCGTTTCATCAAAAGGATTTTGGAGGAGGACTTTTCAGTACCATCGATGCGGAAACTATAGAAAGTGTGGATTTTTCCACCGGCGGTTTTACGGCGGAATACGGCGATCGCATGAGCGGCGTCCTTAATATGACCACTAAACAGCCAAGACCCGGTGAAAAAAGCCAGTCGGCTGTTGGAATAAGTCTTATCAATTCGCGCGCATTTTCCATGCGAAGTTTCAATGACGGCAAGAGTTCATGGATGATCTCCGCCAGAAGAGGTTATCTCGATATTCTGAACCGGATGATGGGTAATGAATTTAAACTAAATCCTACCTACTACGATATTCTTGGAAAGATTGAGCATAAACTTTCTGAGAAACAGGCGCTTTCAACTCACGTTTTCGTTGCAGACGATACTTACAAACTGGATGAAGAGGAATTAGAGCCCGGAATAACGGTGCCCAATATCGATTTTTCGGATACACACTACGGCAGCAAGTATGGCTGGCTTACTCTTAAGTCGTCTTTCCGGCCGAACTTGTTTACGCGCAGTATTCTCTACGGCGGACTATTAAACCAAGATCGGTTTTGGAATAATTTTGACAATGATCCTAAAGCGCATTTCAACAGCGGTACGATCAACGATACCAGAGATTTCAAAGTTTTCGGATTCAAACAGGATTGGAACTTTGAACCTTCAAGCAAAATATTCATCAAATTCGGATATGACCTGAAACGGTCGAATGTAGATTACGACTATTCAAAGAATATCCAAAACGAACTGTTGTCGCCCAACGATACGATTCTCAATCGGAGCGTGTTGTTTAACGCTAAGAAGAACTTGTCCGGAAATCAGTTCGCCTTTTATTTATCAACTCGTTTTCGCGTTCTGCCGCCATTGACACTGGAAACCGGTATACGTTATGATTACGCGTCCTACACGCAGGAAAGATTATGGAGCCCGCGGGTTAACGCACTCTACTCGGTTACAAAAAAGACTTCTCTGAGGGGCGGTTGGGGATATTACTATCAAACACAATCT
>JAEUSK010000285.1 GCA_016787925.1 bacterium
GTTAGTCTGCAGAACGAAATTAAAACCCTGATCGCCGGACAGTCAAGGATCGTTGGCGAAACGGCCGTTGACTCGTCATCCATCGCCATCCTGAAGTGGATCAGCGAAATAACGCCGGATGAGATTGCTATTGAACGGTTGGGCTGGGGAAACGCATTTAGCGAAATGGAATTGCGCCGCAATCTGACTAACCAAAAGATGCAAGCGAACGGTTCCGTTGATGCGAACAAGGCAGCTGCTATGAAGGAATTGCTGATCAAAGGCACGGTATATAAGGATGTATTTTATGCAGACATTCACCTTCTCAAGTTTATGACGGCATTGGAGAAGAACCCGTTTTTTCAGGATATACAACTGATAGAAAAACGGCGCGGCGAAGGTGATCCGGTCCTGGTTTTCGAATTGACCGCAAAGAAAAAATAGAACGGATGGAATATGAAAAGCCAACTTAAATTCTGGATTCTCGTGGGGAGCATAGCAGTACTGACGGCCTGTTATGCGCTGTTTATCTTTTTGCCGGCAAAGAACCATATCGGCATAACTCAGGACAACATAGCCCGGACAGAAAAAGAAATTGACCAGTCAATTCAGCGTATCCGGCAAACGCCCGAACTGAGAAAAGAAAGAGACAGGATCAAAGCGACGGTGGACGTTCTGCGGAACCGTATTCTCCGCCCGGACAGCATATCTTCCGCCGTGAGACAGCTGAATAAATTGTGTTCAACCTTCCAGGTGAAACTGAATATGATCAATTTTTCAACCGATTCCCTTATGGCCAAGAGCCGTGCATCGGGATCGGGGGCCTATGAAAGTTTTGAGCTTCCTGTACTGCTCGAATTTGAAGGCCGTTTCCTGGATATCGGTATGATGATGGAGCAAACTAACCGTCTGCCTTTCATCATAAGTTTTACAGACTTCAGTCTTGCGACTCAGGAAAAATCAGACAAACTAAAGTGCGAAACGCGTGGCTGTGTTCGCATTGCCGCATCGAAAAACTCACAGATCACATCGAGGTAATTTATGAAAAAAACAGCCATCACCAAATCGCAGAAACGGCTTTTCATAGTATTGGCTATCGTGGCATCATATGCCGTTTTTGACCTGGCCACAGCGGAACCAAAACAAAAGAAAGCGGTCAACCCGGCTTCGCCTAACACTCCCGCCGCGGAAGCGGAACAAGCGCCCGCATCCATTGTCAGTCAAGATCAACAAGCGGTGCATGTTAACTTTCCCGCCTCCGAATGGAAACGTGACCCGTTTCGGAAGCAGGCTGAAAAATGGACGGCGTTTGGTCTTGACAGAGTGGTAGAAACTTTATTGGCTCCGAAGTTGGGCAATCTGCATTTAACGGCGGTTTCGAAAAGCGGGAACAAGTCTTACGCAATAATTAACGACCACATTGTGAGCGTCGGGGAACTAATGAATGGATACAAAATAGTGGACATAAATGCAACGCAGGTCATATTGAAGAAAAATGATCACAGTTTCACTCTGACTTTACCCGACGACGAGTAAAGCTTCAGGCAACCCATGAAAGCTTTTGAGGAGATTTATGAAAAATAAACTGAGCCGATTCAATTACGCCAGCAGGATGCTGTGCGTTGTACTAATAAACATATTGTTCATTCAGGCGTCAGCCCTTTACGGGCAGGCAGCTGACACGGCCTCCGGGCCGGCAAAGCTGACGATGAATTTTAAGGACGCCGACATTCTGAACGTTCTGCGAATGCTATCCAGACAGAACCATCTCAATCTTGTTGCCAGCAATGACGTCAAAGGTAAGGTTACCGTTCATTTCACCGAGGTGAGCCTGGAAGATGCGTTAGAGACGATCTTAAAAGCTAACGGGTACGATTATTACATCGAAAAGGATATCATTTTCGTAAAAACCATCGAGGCGGATCGCAATACGTCGGTATCAATGAAAGTGTACGACCTTAAGTACGTGGATGCATTGGATATGAAAGAAACTCTGGCGCCTTTTCTGACGAAGAAAGGCAAAATGGAAGCGCTGAGCCGGACACGCAACGGGCTTTCCGAAGAAAAACGCTCCAACCTGCTGGTGGTGAGTGACATGGCATTTCGCATGAATGTATTTGATTCGATCATAAGCCAGCTGGATGTGCAGCTGAATCAACTGATGATAGAAGTCCGGATGTATGAGACGACACTCGGCGATGATCAAAAAGTCGGCGTCGGCTTGCCGCAAGCCATTACGGCAAGCACAACGGACGCAAGAAACCCGGATGATCCTGCGATCGCGACTAATTACACGGCTGTTGTACCGTTGGCCGATAAACTGCAGAACGTGGTCATGGGAAAATTGACGGTCGACAAACTGATGATGTCGTTGAATTTTTTGAAGACGCAGACGAACTCAAAACTCCTTTCCAATCCGAAAATTCTGACCATGGACAACCAAAAAGCGGAGATAGCGGTCGGCACAACGATTCCAATCCAGACGATCAGCCGCAGTGCCGCAGGAGACATTATTACTTTTACGGACAAGAATATAAATGTGACTATCCGGGTTACGCCGAAGATTAATCCGGATTCCATGATCACCCTGCTGATTGAGCCGACCATTGAAGATATTATAGGTTATACGGGAACAGGTGAGAATCAGCAGCCGATCATTTCAAGGCGGTATGCAAAAACGCAGGTTATGGTGAAAAACAACGAATCTATAGTTCTGGGCGGTTTGCTTAAAGAAACAGAAGTAAAAACAGTTTCAAAAGTCTGGCTATTAGGCGACATACCTCTGCTCGGGAAGTTGTTTACTACGAAAGGCGTGGAAAAAAAGAAAACCGATCTGCTGATCTTCATAACACCTCATATTCTCAATGTAAATGGGATTTAGCTTATTATGAAAACTCTCGACGAATATTTGACGCAAGCCTTTCACCACGGT
>JAEUSK010000203.1 GCA_016787925.1 bacterium
TACCACAATCCCAGTTTATTGATGGCCATAGCGGTGGAGGCATGCATTTCGCCCAGTTGGTGCAGCGCCGTATCGATCGTTGATGTTAAGAGTACAAACGAGGTATCATATTTTCCTAGACGGCGGTAGTTGTCGCCGAGATAGTTCACGCTATTAACATAGTCCTCCCATAAGCCGGATTCCTTATAGATTGCGGCGGCACTCTCAAAATAACTCAGCGAACTATCATACTTGCTCTGATCGGTCAGCTTTGCACCGATAGTAAACCATTCGCGCGCTTTAGTTGTGTCTGAAGTCAATGGAATTTGTCCAGGAGAAACGCATTCGACCGAGGTGCAGTTAATTCGAATCATGTACGTGGACAAAGCAAGCGCCGCAAAAAAGATCAGCGCAATAATACTATTTCGTCGGTTTATACTCATGGATGTTCTTATTGAAAGGAATCGCTGGGACAATGTATGTATACGATTTTTTTTAAACAAATTATTATTTGTTCACCGCAGTCACAATAAATAACCTTGCATTTGCATCATTTATTTATAAATTAGAAAAATTTTTTTAAATAATTTTATTTTACAAATACGATTATCGAAAGTTTTTTCATGCCGGAAAAGAAAATAAAAAAGAAAAAAACAGTCTTACCTAAGTCCGCAAAAGCCAAAACAAAAGTTGAAGAACCCATAGCCGCGGAATCCAAAATACCCGCAAAGTTTCCCAAAGGCAAACGGGGTGGTTTCAAAAAAACGAAAACGGTCAAAGATCATATTGACATTGAAATTGATAAAAATATAAAACGAGGGAGCAAATCACTCGTCATCGTCGAATCGCCTTCCAAGGCCAAAACGATCAATAAATATCTCGGTAATAATTTTGTTGTGGAAGCGTCGATCGGGCATATCAAAAATCTTCCTTCTACTAAATTAGGCATTGACGTAGAAAATGGGTTTACGCCCGAATACCGTATTATTGACGGCAAACAGGACGTGATACGCCGGCTTAAGACGATGGCAGCCTCAACGCAGGAAGTTTTTATTGCAACCGACCCTGACCGCGAAGGCGAAGCCATTGCCTGGCATATTGCAGGTGAGATCGAAAAAAATAATCCGAAAATTTCACGTGTTCTCTTTAATGAAATAACCAAATCCGGCGTGGCCGAGGCCATGGCGCATCCGCTCAAAATCGACGACAAGTTGGTCAAAGCTCAGCAGGCGCGCCGCGTGCTCGATCGCATTGTCGGATACAAAGTAAGCCCGTTCCTCTGGACGGTCATCCGGCGAGGAACATCCGCCGGCCGCGTCCAATCAGTCGCGTTGCAGTTAGTTTGCAAACGCGAAGCGGAAATCGAAGCTTTTATCACACAGGAATATTGGTCGATCCATGCCAAATTGCAGGCGCGGGATTCCGACCCGTTTAAAGCGTCGTTACATTTTGTCGACGGCAAAAAACCGGTGATCGATCGTGACGACGTTGCTCGAGGCTACGTCGAGGATATTCGCAAAAAAGAATTTATCATCAAAGATATCCGCAGACGTGAGACAAAAAGAAATGCTTCGGCGCCGTTTACTACGAGTTCTCTCCAGCAGGAAGCGTCGCGGAAAAACAGTTTCTCCCCGAAAATGACCATGATGATCGCCCAGCAGTTATACGAAGGCGTTGAGCTGGGCGATGAAGGACTGACCGGCCTCATTACGTATATGCGGACGGACTCCACGCGCGTCGCGGAATCGTCTGTCGCTTCCTTGCGGGAATTTATTTACGCGTCCTTTGGAAAAGATTTTCTGCCGCCTGGCCCCAACGAATTCAAGAATAAAAAAGCCAATATGCAGGACGCGCATGAAGCGATCCGTCCGACCAACGTTGCCTACACGCCGAAATTGATCGCCAAATATCTCACGCCGCAGCAACTAAAATTATACGAACTGGTGTGGAATCGTTTCGTCGCGTCGCAGATGATGCCGGCGGTCATGGATCAGACAACGATTGACATTGCAGCAGACGAATATTTGTTTCGTGCGACGGGTTCCATCATGAAATTCCGCGGCTTTTTGCAGGTATACGAAGAAGGACGCGATGAAGGCGATAAAAAAGACGATAACGGCGATGATGACGACGTCAATGCGCTGCTTCCGCCGGACTTGAAAATTAACGACAAACTTAATTTGATAGAACTGCTACCTGAACAGCATTTTACCAAGCCGCCTGCGCGCTTCACTGAAAGTTCGCTTATAAAGGAACTCGACACGCTGGGAATCGGCCGGCCGAGCACGTATGCGATGATCGTAAGCACGATCGTAGATCGCGAATACGCCGAGATCAAAGAGCGTAAGCTTTTTGGGACGGAACTTGGCAAATCGGTCAATCATATTTTGAGCAATTATTTTTCGGAATTGTTCAATATCAAATTCACAGCCGAGATGGAAGAGGAACTCGACAAGATCGAAGAAGGTGAACTTTCGTACAAAAAAGTTATGGACGATTTCTACCGTGCTTTCGCTAAGAACATGAAAGAAGTTGAATCGAAAAAGGCCGAAGTCAAAGAGTCGATGCAGGAAAAGACCGACGAAGTTTGTGAACTTTGCGGAAAACCTATGATCATCAAGTGGGGCCGTTATGGAAAGTTCATGGCGTGCTCCGGATATCCGGATTGCAAGAATATCAAAAAGCTTGCGAAGGATGGCGAAGCTCCGGCGGAACCGGAAATGACAGATGAGAAGTGCCCCAAATGCGAAAGTCCTATGGTGATCAAGATCGGCAAATACGGTAAATTTATGGCTTGTTCTAATTACCCAACTTGCAAGACGACCAAGCCGATTCTCGACATCGTTCCCGACATTATTTGCCCTAAAGACGGAGGCCAGATCGTCCGCCGCAAATCGCGTTTCGGAAAATTTTTCTATGGCTGCGCAAATTATCCGAACTGCGATTTTATTTTGTGGAATGAGCCGGTAAATGAACGTTGCCCTCATTGCGACGCCGCGTATATGGTGAAGAAAATCACGAAACGTAAAGGCGACTATCTTCTATGCATGACGTGCAATCATGAAGAGCCGATCAAAGTAGATACGTCGGTTTTGAAACTTGAAGCGCAAAATGGAGAGCCTGTTAATTTTTCCGATGAGGAGAATACTTAGTATAATGAACAATGCACAATGCATAATGAATAATGAATAACAAGAAAGAAAATATCGTCAAGGATAAGTCATTTGCTTTTGCGGTTAGGATAGTAAATTTATACAAGTTCTTGAAAGAAGATAAAAAAGAATATGTTCTCTCAAAGCAAATTTTGAGAAGCGGCACTTCGATTGGTGCAAATATTGAAGAAGCAGATGGTGGTATTTCTAAAGCCGATTTCTCGAACAAAATTTCAATTGCCTACAAAGAAGCAAAGGAAACCCATTATTGGCTTCGATTATTGCACGATACAGATTATATTGACCAAACCTCGTTTGATTCTATCATGAACGACTGTAATGAAATTTGCAAACTATTGTTCTCAATTCTAAGAACCACTCGAATAAAAAGATGATTTATTACTCATTACTCATTACTCATAATAATATTGCCTAAACGAACTGACATACATTCGGTGCTGATCATCGGCAGCGGGCCTATAGTGATCGGCCAATCTTGCGAATTTGATTACTCCGGCACGCAGGCTTGCCGCGCTTTGAAAGAAGAAGGCTATCGGGTTATTCTGATCAACAGCAACCCCGCTACGATTATGACCGATCCGGAAACGGCTGACCGCATCTATATTGAACCAATTACTCCCCAGATGGTCGAGAAAATTATCGAGCGCGAGCGCCCCGACGTACTCTTACCCACGATGGGCGGCCAGACCGCGCTAAATACGGCTGTGGAATTGGTCAAGCAGGGTGTTCTGGATAAGTATGGCGTCGAGATGATCGGCGCCAAATTTGAATCCATCCAGACCGCCGAAGACAGGGAGCTTTTTAAAGCCGCGATGGAAAATATCGGACTCAAGGTGCCGAAAGGTTTTTTTGTTAAGGACGTAAAAGAGGGCATGGAGGCGGAAGAGCAACTGGATTATCCGATCATTATGCGTCCGTCATTTACACTCGGCGGCACCGGTGGCGCTGTCGCATATAACATCGACGAATACAGTGATCTGATCGTCAAAGCGTTGGCCGCAAGTCCGATTAACGAGGTGCTCGTTGAAGGTTCTGTGATCGGATGGAAGGAATACGAACTTGAAGTGATGCGGGATCATAAAGATAACGTTGTAATCATTTGTTCTATAGAAAATTTCGATCCCATGGGCGTTCATACCGGCGATTCCATTACGGTTGCCCCCGCGCAAACATTGACGGATAAGGAATACCAGAAAATGCGTGATGCGGCCATGAAGATCATTCGCACTATCGGCGTGGAGACCGGCGGATCGAATATTCAGTTTGCGATAAATCCGAAGAATGGCGACATGATCGTGATCGAAATGAATCCGCGCGTATCGCGCAGTTCCGCACTCGCATCCAAAGCGACGGGATTTCCTATTGCAAAGATTGCGGCCAAATTGGCCGTCGGATACACATTGGATGAAATCCCGAATGACATAACAAAAAAAACGCCCGCATCATTTGAACCAACTATCGATTACGTGGTTACAAAAATTCCACGCTGGGATTTTGAAAAATTTCCCGGCGCTAATACGACGCTCAATGTTCAGATGAAGTCGGTTGGCGAAGCCATGTCGTTCGGGCGCAATTTCAAAGAGTCTCTGCAAAAAGCGCTGCGTTCGCTTGAAAACGGACGTTACGGTCTGGGCGCCGATGGAAAAGATGCCTACGATATTGATTCCGCTGGCGCTAAAACGCATGAGGCGATCCTGCAAGACGTTATCAAACAATTACGGGTGCCGAACGCTCAGCGTATTTTTACTATCCGTGACGCGATGCGGCTGGGAATGACAGTGGAGGACATTCACAAACATTCATATATTGATCCCTGGTTCCTAAACAACATGAAAGAAATTGTGGATTTCGAGGAAGAGTTGAAAAAAGCGGTTCTATAGTAAAGTTATTTTTTTTGGATCAAGAATTCTTAATAGCTATTGATAATAACCCCTCCTCTGCCTAAATTAATTCAGCTACGCAAAATCATATCCGAACTCATATAACCGCTGGATAAATTTAAATTCACAAGTTTTTATAAAATACTTCCTTCAGATCAAAATTTGACGACGCAACGTTCCGAAAATTTATGATACGATTCCTTCTGATCACACACATTTTTTTTTCATCCGGCGGCGGCTCTCTGTCAGCGCAAGAGGGCAATGTCAAATTTCATCGTATTTCTCTTGAACAGGAATTGTCGCACGGCACGGTGTATTCCATCCTGCAGGATCGAAAAGGATTCCTTTGGGTAGCAACGGAAGGGGGCCTGAACCGATACGACGGATATGAGATCAAGACTTTTATGCATGATCCCATGGATTCGAATTCTATCGCCAACGGCAATGTAAGCGCAATACTGGAAGATCGCTATGGATTCCTTTGGCTTGCCACTTGGGGAGGCGGGCTTGATCGATATGACCCCGCGAACGAAAAGTTCTATCATTACAAACACGATCCGACAAACTCTCAAAGTATCAGCGATGACCGCGTGCAGACGCTATTTGAAGATCACAAAGGGAACCTCTGGATCGGAACGTACAGCGGCGGCCTGAATCTTTTTAACATAGAAAAAGAAACTTTTTCGGTATTTAAACACGATCCGTTGAATCCGGCCAGCATTAGCCATGATCGCGTATGGGCAATCGCAGAGGATTCATCGAGGAACTTGTGGTTTGCAACAGGTGACGGGTTAAATAAACTGTCTGCCGCATCTCCTCAAACCAGATTTATTACTTATAAAAATATACCCGGAAACAGCAGATCCCTAAGTCACAATTTTATTCGTTCTCTTTATGTTGATCATGCAGGGCAGCTTTGGGTCGGAACGCAGAACGGATTGAACAGAATGGATCCGAAAACCTTGGAGTGTACTCGATACCTCAATCCCAACAATAACATCAATTCAATTTACGAAGACAAGAACGGTCTCATATGGTTCGGAACACTGGAAAGCGGACTCATGAAATACGATCCGAAAACTGACCGCCTGTTTCAGTTTACGAATGAGGCGTTTAATCCGAACAGTCTGAGTTATAATGACGTACGTGTCATTTACGCAGATCGAACAGACAACTTGTGGATAGGAACTCGCGGAGGCGGATTGAACAAACTGGATCTCAAACCTGCAAAATTCAATCTTATGTCGAATAATCCAGCCGATGCCAACAGCCTTATTGATAATCGCGTGTGGGCGATTTACGAAGAAGAAAAAAAGGAGGGCAATATCCTTTGGGTCAGTACGGATAAAGGCCTTGACCGATACGATATGGCCAATGACCTTTTTTATCATTATGTAAATGACTTGGCTGACCCGAACAGCATCAGCAGCAATTTTACCCGCGGAATATTCCAGGATAAAGACGGCTATATTTGGGTTGGCACGAGCGGCGGCGGCTTAAATCGTTTAGACCCGCAAAACGGAAAATTCAAACGGTACATAAATGATCCGCAAAATCCCGCGAGTCTCAGCGATAATCGCGTAAGGGTTATTCACGGCGACTCCGCCGGGTTGCTTTGGATTGGCACTTACAAAGGACTGAACAGATTTGATCCGATGACGGGATTATTCAAATCATTCCATAATATTCCCAACGATCCGCGGAGTTTGAGCAGCAACGAAATTCGAGCGATCGCAGAAGATCGCGACGGTAACCTGTGGATCGGCACGTACGGCGGCGGTCTAAATCAATTTGATAAGACAACAGAGCGGTTCGTCCGGTATACGCATGATGAAAACGATGTGAACAGCATAAGCGGTAATGATATTTTGTCGATCGTAGCCGATCCGGACGGCCGAACCTTATGGGTTGGGACGCAAGGCAGCGGGCTCAATCGTTTCGATATTCAGACTAAAAAGAATACGCGTATTACTACGAATGACGGATTGGCCAACGACGTCGTGCACGGCATTTTGATTGATGCAAAAGGAAATCTGTGGATCAGTACAAATAAAGGACTTAGTAAATTCAATGTACATGCGCCGCATGCCTTGGGAAACGGAAAAAAAAGCGATCACTGGAGTTCGTTTAGGAATTACGATGTGCACGACGGGCTTCAGAGCAATATTTTCGGTCAGGGCGCCTATTATAAGAACAGCAAAGGGCGAATGTATTTCGGGGGCGTCGGCGGTATTAATTTCTTTGACCCGGACGATGTGAAAGGCAATCCGTATTCTCCAACCGTCGTGATCACGGAATTCAGTAAGTTTGACAAGCCGGTTTATCTTGGCCGCGCTTTACAGGACATAAGTTCGATAGAACTCTCATATAAAGATAACTTCTTTTCTTTTGAATTTGCCGCTTTGGATTTTACCATGCCGGAGAAAAATCAATACCAATACATGTTGGAAGGATTTGATCCTGAATGGAGTAGCGCAGGTTATCGCCGTTATGCAACGTATACCAACGTGAATCCAGGCACCTATTATTTTAAAGTCAACGGTTCGAATAATGACAACGTGTGGTCGAAAGAACCGGTTTCGATCAAAATTGTAATCGTGCCGCCGTTCTGGAAAACATGGTGGTTTGTGATATTTGCGGGCACAGCATTTTTTCTTCTAATTTACGCGGGTTATCGCTATCGAATACGAAACATTCAGACTCAAAAATTTGTTCTCGAAAGAGAAGTGGCAGAACGTACCGCAGAACTCAAACGAAGCAAAGACGAGCTGGAAAAAATAAATGAAATTGTCAAATCGGTAAATTCAGAATTCAATTTTGCGGACGTGCTCCAATCTATTCTCGAAAAAAGCACTCAGATCAAAAATATAGAGCGCGCCTGCGCCCTGACTTATGATAACAACAAGCACGTGTTTAGATACGTCGCAAGCGCGGGATGGGATATGCGGGAGTTGCAGCAGGTCACATTGACCCCGGGAGAAGCTGAAGCCAGGTATGGCAAGGAAGCGAATATCATCGCGGAAGACATCTCTATTGTGAGCAATGTTTTTCGTCAGGCCGGGTCAGAAAAAATGACCCACATGCCTTGTCCAAAATGTATGCTGATCATGAAGATCAGAATACAAGACACGGTCGAAGGGTATTTGGTATTTGACAACATGACGGACGAAAATGCGTTCAATAACGAAAATTTGGGAATTTTGATAAATCTAAAAGAGCACTTTATATCAGCGTTTATAAAAACTCGTCTTTTGGAAGATCTTAAAACGCTTAATGACAAGAAAAATGAATTCCTCGGCATTGCCGCGCACGACCTGCGGAATCCCTTAGGAACGATAAACGGATATCTTAAAATAATGCTGGAGGATCTGGAAAATAATGCCTTTGATCCGGAAGAAAGTAAAGGCGACCTGATGTCGATGATCAAAACGTCGGAACATATGAACCGCCTGATCGCAGAACTGCTAGATATTTCAGCTATAGAGTCAGGTAAAGTGCATATGAATATGCAGAGAGTAAATCTCATTGAGATCTTAGAGGAACGCGAGAAAGTACACCAGCGAAGCGCCTTGCAGAAAAATATTCGAATGACTTTTAATAAGGATATCGACCGCTTGGAGATAAATGCAGATTGGGCTCGGATTTCAGAAGTGTTGGATAATCTGATCAGCAATGCAATAAAGTTCACTTTTCCGGGGGGCCATGTTGCCGTTACATGTCTGCGGGATGCCGTTGCGGCTGTTATTCACGTCGAAGATACCGGACAGGGTTTTAGCCAGGAAGATCTGAAAAATGTTTTTGTCAGTTTTAAAAAATTGAGCGCACGCCCGACAGGCGGCGAGAGCAGCACGGGGCTCGGGCTGGCTATCGTAAAAAAAGTTGTAGAAATGCATGGCGGCAGAGTATGGGTAGAGAGTGAAAAAGGAAAGGGTTCCGTGTTTAGTTTTTCACTTCCTCTCCCGCCGTCCTGAATTATTATAAATATTATTCATAATGGAAAATGGAGAATATATCCGTATGAGATTTATAAATGTTGTCATGATGGTTCTGGTTATCGGAATACAACCATCCGCAGGCACGGCGCAGATGAATTCTGTGCGATTTGACCAATTGACGGGCAGCGAAGGCTTGTCGCAAAGTACCATCAGTTCCATTTTGCAGGACAGCCGGGGGTATATGTGGTTCGGTACTCGCAACGGGCTTAACAAATTCGACGGGTACGTGTTTACTGTGTATAAGACCGTTCCGACCGATCCGATGTCCTTATCGGATAATTGGATTACCGCCATCTGTGAGGATACTTTATCGAATTTGTGGGTAGCCACTATCAACAAAGGTCTCAACAGATTTGACCGCAAGACCGGCGTTTTCACTCACTTTTTGGCCGATACCTCCCGGCCTGATCATATCAGTCACAATAGCGTGAATGTACTTTTTGCCGACGTAAACGGAAATATTTGGATTGGCACGCAAAACGGACTTAACAAATTGACCACGAAGGAGGTTTCCGGCAAGACGGATTACGTGATCGAGAACATTGGTGGATTGAGTGATGAATGGATCACCGCGCTATTTGTTGACGCAAACGGCGATGTTTGGGCCGGAACAAGAAATGGATTAAATTTATATTCCCATGGCGTCGTGACCCATTTTCGCAGTGACTTAAACCCGCCGAACCGAATCACAAATGAATCCATTACTGCAATCACGCAGGATCGTACCGGAATTATTTGGGTAGGCACAGAGGGCGGAGGATTGATTGCAATGGATCGGTCGGTATCCCCGGTGAAAATGTCTTTTTATCAGCACCAGCCGGCTGACCCCAACTCGCTCAGCGATAATACCGTCGCCTCACTTTGTGTGGATAGAAAAGATCAGTTATGGGTCGGCACGAATGAAGGACTGAATGTTCTTGATGCGGCAAGAAAAAAATTTATCGTTTATAAGAACATGCCGACTGACGCCTCCAGTCTGAGCAATAATGAAGTGCGCTCTCTTTTCATCGATCAATCGGATATTCTCTGGATCGGAACTTACGGCGGCGGCGGGATAAATAAACTGGATCTTAAACGTGGCAAATTCAAACATTTCAAACATTCGCCAGAAAATCCTAACAGCCTGGGTAATAATATTGTCCGGTCGTTTTGTGAAAGTAAATCCGGTATTGTCTGGATAGGCACACACGACGGCCTAAATAGATTTGATCCGTCGCGCGGGACTTTTAAGTCTTATCGTCACGTGATGTCAAACCCCTCTAGTTTGAGTAATGATGAAGTGCGTTCGATTTCCGAAGATGAAGAGGGAATTCTTTGGATCGGCACTGAAGGTGGAGGACTGAATAAGTACGATCCGCGGAACGAAGGTGTATTTACTCAGTACAAACACAATTCCACCAATCCGCAAAGCATTAGTAATAATGACATCAGCTGTATTACAATCGGCCATTTTGGAAATATCTGGATAGGAACATTCGGCGGAGGCCTGGACCAGCTGACAAATGAGAATGGAACAGGCCAATTTGTTCACTATAAGCACGATCCGAATGATGAGAACAGCCTAAGTGAAAATCGAGTCAGTTCACTTTTTATGGACAGCCGTAATTTCTTGTGGGTAGGCACTTTTGGAGGCGGACTGAATAAATTGGCCCTTGATGACCGGGGAAAAACTAAGGATGGTAAATTTATTCGTTATGAAAACGATCCGAAAAACCCGCTGAGCATCGGAAGCAATGTGATATTTTCCATTAATGAAGATAAAAACGGCCATATCTGGATTGGAACGAATGCAGGGTTGAACAAGTTGGTTACAAACGAGCGCGGTGAAGATGTCTTTGTGCGGTTACAGGAGCGCGACGGACTGCCCGATAACTATGTTTACGGCATCATTCCGGATGACGAGGGTAATTTGTGGCTTAGCACAGTACAAGGTCTTTCCCGCTTCAGTCCATCGGGAGAAAAAGGTACTTTCAAAAACTATGACGTAAAAGACGGCCTGCAAAATAATGAATTTAAGTTTGGCTCTTATCACAAAGGATTGAGCGGCACATTTTATTTCGGCGGCACGCATGGCTTTAATTCGTTCAGGCCCGATGAAGTGAAGGATAACCAGCATGCGCCGTCGCTCGTCTTTACGGCATTTAAACGATACAGCCGTTCTGATAAATTGTTGTTGGACACGGACCACACGACCGTAGATAATAAAAAGGAATTTGTCCTTCCCCACAACGAGGATTTTTCGTTTGAATACGCAGCACTGGATTTCACTAACTCTGAAAAAAATAATTACTCCTATTTCCTCCAGGGATTTGACAAAGAATGGATATTTGCCGGCCATCGGCGTTTTGTTAATTATACGAATCTTGATCACGGTGAATATATTTTCAGAGTAAAAGGCACTAATAACGATGGCGTGTGGAACGATGAAGGCATTTTCGTCAAAATAACAATCCTGCCGCCATTCTGGAAAACATGGTGGTTCCGGATTCTTGCGGTAATCGCCTTAGCGGCTATTGGGGTTTCATTATTCCGTTATCGGGTCCGTCATATTCAAATGGATAGAGACCGCCTGGAAATTGAAGTTGCAGATCGCACAAGAGAAATTCTACGACAGAGGGACGATCTCAAGAATATCAATTACAAACTTGAGAACACGTTGCAGACTTTACAGGCGACGCAAACGCAGTTGGTACATGCGGAAAAAATGTCTGCACTGGGGCAGATGGTGGCCGGCATCGCACACGAGATAAATAATCCGCTGACGTTCGTGGATGGTAATCTGTATATTTTGGAAGATCATATCAGCCGCTGGGACAGTATCATTTCGGATTACGAAAAAATAATTGAAACGAATGACGTTCAAAAAATCAAATCCGGAATGGAAACGATAAAGAAAAATCATGAATATGATTTTGTAAAACGCGATACATTAGCCATTATCCTTTCATGCAAGAAAGGATCGCAGCGAATCAAGGCTATTGTCGAAGAATTGCGCAAGTTCTCGCGCGTGGACGCCAGCGGTATGATACTTTATGACGTCCACGAAGGTATAGAATCGACGCTGGCCATACTGCGGCCGCATTACGAAGGACGGATCGAGATTGTCAGGGAATTCAGTACTTTGCCTATGGTTGAAGCATTACCCGGCCTGCTCAATCAGGTTTTTCTGAGTATATTAACCAATGCAACCGAAGCGATTCGTGAAAAAGGGATTATTCGGATTGTGACAAGAAAAGAAGATGACGATCACATTGCTATTCACTTTAAAGATAACGGCGTGGGTATGAGCGCCGCAGTCGTGCGGAGCGTTTTTGATCCGTTCTTTACCACCAAAGATATCGGGAAAGGTATGGGGCTTGGGCTATCAGTCAGTTATGGGATCGTCAAGAAACACAACGGCGATATTGAAGTGCAAAGCCGCGAAGGTGAAGGATCCGAATTCAAGATTATTTTACCTATACGCCACACATAAAACGCAAAGCAATGCAAGGCATCAAATAACCCTTGACCCTTCGGTTTAATTTCGATAAAATTGTCAACACCCATTCACTCTTATCGTCACATATTTTGCAAACCATGATACGACTTCTTTAGCCATTCGGAGGATTTTATGAAGACGCAAACGAATCAGCCTATTAAGCTCAAAAATGCACAACGACCGCTTATCCTGGCCATTGATATAGGCACCTCCTCTACCAGAGCATTGGTATACGACGCGTTGGGGCGGCCGGTGAAAAATCTTGTGCACCAGGTTGGGTATTTGTTTACGACAAGCCAGGACGGCGGCGTGTATGCCGATCCAAAATTTATTGTAGACAGCACAGCCGAATGCATTGATAAAATCATGGAAGAACTCGGGAAACATGCGGGTGAGGTCAAAGCAGTAGGTTTCGACACC
>JAEUSK010000296.1 GCA_016787925.1 bacterium
AACATCAAAATCAAGAAATCGCTGATATTTATTATTGGTCAATAAATGATGAACAATTCATCTACCAATAACAAATCATAGGAGCATAAGAAAATGCCTACACCAAGTTTTTTTGTTAATCCACACTCTGGTAATTTGAAAACGGAGTTAATTAAGCTACGTCCAACGCCAGGCTATTGCATGTTCATAGACATTGCCGGCTCGACAAAGATGAAACAAGATGGGTTTTTGAATTGGGTCGCTTTAATTCATAATTGTTTCGCGAACGCTCAGACGTTTCTATTACCCTTTTCTCCTGTTAAGGAAATCGGCGATGCCATAATGTTCTATGTTGAAGACGGAGATTTGCAGCGGTCCGGGTACGTCCCTCTACAGCTGTTTGACGGACTCTGGAAGATCGCAACAGAGACCGATCATATATTCCCTGCTGTTAAAATCGGTGCGGCACGTTGCGAGAACGCATATTCGATTACGTTTCGACAAGGGAATCAGGACTATTATGGAATAGATATCGATATGGCTGCAAGAATTCAAGGAGAAGCTCAAGAACGCCAAGTTGTTATTGAAAGACGATTATATGATAATATAACAACGAACTACAATGCGACCGGTAATAAGGATAATTTTGAGTCGTACAGATCATTGTCCGGTCCAGTGCTTCGGCCTCTCAAAGGTATCCCTCACGAAGTAGAACTATTTCGTGCCGGTCTCTGAAAACGTAACAAAAAAACCGGGGAGCTTTCCAGTTCCTCGGTCTAACTCTGAAGTGGCATGCATGCGAGTCTTTCAGAGGACAATCTGCCACAAGTTTTAACATAAAACCTGACGAACCAACGTGTAACACAACGGGTACCAAAACGAAAAAATGATGATGATTTTTTTCATAAATGACTTCATTAATGATGTTTAATCATTTATTTCTGAACTGACAATGAGACAGTTATTTTCTTGATAGCGGCCTTGACGTTGCCAAGGCAGCACTTTCCAGATGGATTTCGCACTTCACATGCACATAATTTTGATTGAATCTTGGCGGTGATGTCCTCTGCCGCCGTAGACGAACCTGTTTGTTCAATTTGGTCGCGAATTGATTCTTCGGTGTAATCAAAACAGTAGCAAACTTGAATTGGCGAATCAGATTCCTTAATCCCTATGCGGTTACGAACGTCGCGGATTGAGTAGTATTGATCCGTCTCATTTGAAAAATAGACCACTTGGCAATTTTGAGATTCACAAAAGAAATACGCCACATCAATCCGAATACTTTTTAGAAATTGATTTTGCAGCCAATGATACAGCGTAATTATTCCGACGCTTTTGGCTTTATGACTGCATCGATTACAAATTTCTTTTTGATCTGAAGCAATGTCTTTTGGCACACAACACTTCATCGTATCTTTTTTCAGTTATTTGAGCTGTCAGGAACGGCTGCTTTATAGCTGGTTTCCTGGTTAATTGTGTTCACAATAGCATCAACTGACGTCTGTTCACCATCAAACAGCTCAATCGTCTGATTTTTTGTGTAGTCTGCTCTCACGTTTATAACACCTGCAATTTTTTTAACTGTGGATTCAATGTGAGCGTTGCAGCCTGTGCAGGTCATGCCACTTACTGGTATAATTACTTCTTTATTGTTTGCCCCACTTTTTTTCTCCAGACCACCCATGTGAGATTGTGAGAATCCAAGCGTAATGTATGGAAATGCAATGAAAAAGACTGTCAGAAGAGTGGCAAACCACAAAAACATTTTATTGGCCGTGCTTGCGAAGACAGTCTGGCATGAACCATCCTCACAAACAACAGTTTTCTTTCTGTAAACGAGGAAGAAGGCCGACGCCAAAAGTAAAATCGTAATTGCGATCAGGGGTGTTCGCCATGATTCAAAAAGAGCAAAAATGCCGACGCCGCCTATTCCGGCAAGAGCCAGAACGGCCGGCCCGATGCAGCAAAAAGACGCCAACAATGCTGACATGGCCGCTCCCAATGAGATTATACTTTCTCGTTTCATGGTTTTTTTCTTCGAATTTCTTGTTTATTTTCGAGGACATCCAATATTGGACAGGCGCCTGTAAGTCCTTGACGGTTGCAGATATGAATGAGTTTAAGCAGAACCTTTCGCAGGCTGTGAAGTTTGTCTATCCTCGTTTCGATATCAGATACCTTTAGAGAAGCCAAATTACGAATGTCGCTGCAGGT
>JAEUSK010000027.1 GCA_016787925.1 bacterium
AAATGTACTTGACAATTTTGAGCCTTTCCTTTACCTTTATACCAGTTGCTGCAATGTCTACAGCTACAAGTTAGGTTCACGTCTTAAACTCAATCCAAGTTAATTATTTTTAAGATCTAATAGCCTGAGAAAATTCTCCGCGTATCTATCTTTTATTAAATATTCGTTCCATTAACCCCTATGTTAAAAATTTCTAATTGAACCCATTTTTTAAACCAAAAAGACAAAGTCATGGCTGAAAGAACTGAAGAAAACACCGTTTCGTTTAATCTTGCAAATCTGAAAGATTTGAAAATCTCCGAGTTGAACGAAATTGCAAAGAATTTGAATATTGCCGGCGTCAGCGGCATGAAAAAGCAGGAACTTATATTTACCATTCTTGAAGAGCAAACCAAAAAGGACGGTTTTATCTTCAGTGAAGGCGTTTTGGAGATACTTCCTGACGGATATGGATTCTTGAGATCGTCACATTATAACTATCTGCCCAGTCCGGATGATATATATATTTCACCATCCCAGATCAAAAAATTTGGCTTACGCACGGGCGATGTCGTCAGCGGGCAGATACGGCCTCCGAAAGAAAGTGAACGGTTTTTTGCGTTACTGCGGGTAGAAGCGGTCAATTTTGAAAATCCTGAAGAAGCAAAAAATAAAATTCTCTTTGACAATTTAACGCCGATTTATCCCAAAGAACGGCTAGATGTCGAAACCAAAGATCCGAACAATTTTTCCATGCGTGTGATGAATCTGATGACGCCGATTGGGAAGGGGCAGCGCGGTCTGATTGTCGCGCCGCCGCGAACCGGAAAAACCGTTCTATTAAAGAATATTGCTAATAGCATCACCGAGAACAATCCTGAAGTTCGGATGATCGTGCTGCTGATTGATGAACGTCCGGAGGAAGTTACCGATATGGAGCGGTCCGTCAAGGCGGAGGTGCTGAGTTCTACATTTGACGAACCGCCTGAACGGCATGTGCAGGTGGCGGATATCGTTCTTGAAAAGGCAAAACGTATGGTGGAGTGCGGCCATGACGTCGTGATTCTGCTTGATTCGATCACCCGTTTGGCCCGTGCGCATAATACCGTCGTGCCTCACAGCGGGAAAATTTTGTCCGGCGGCGTGGATTCCAATGCGTTACATCGGCCAAAGCGATTTTTCGGAGCCGCGCGTAAAGTTGAAGAGGGCGGAAGTTTGACCATTATCGCGACGGCGCTTATCGAAACGGGCAGCCGTATGGATGATGTGATCTTCGAAGAATTCAAAGGTACCGGCAACATGGAAATTATTCTGGATCGCCGTCTGTCCGATCGCCGTGTTTATCCCGCAATCGATATTAACCGTTCCGGTACGCGAAAAGAAGAACTGTTGCTTGCGCAATTTGAATTAGGCCGTGTGTGGATCTTACGAAAACTGATTAACGATAAGACGCCGGTAGAAGCGATGGAGTTTATTCTTGATAAGATGCGCGGGACGCGTTCTAATAAACATTTCCTTGAATCTATGAATGGGTAAGAGTCTTTTTTTTTGTATCGCAAATGGCTTAAAACAAGAAAATCCGTACACTGTGAGTGTGTGGATTTTCTTTATCAAACATTTTGATTGAAGAACCTATTAAATAACTCCGATTTTTCTACCTTCTGCTTCCAGTACCTCGAGAGCTTTATCGAGGTCGGCTTTCGAATGTTTTGCGCTGATGGTACATCGTAATCTTTCTTCGCCTTTGGCCACCGCCGGATAAACCATCGGAAGCATTAACACGCCATCTGCGAATAGTTTCTTAGACAAATACATTGTTTTTTCACTATCACCAATGATGATCGGAACGATCGGAGTTGCACTCTGGCCGTAGTTAAATCCAAGGCGCTTAAGATGATCTTTAAAATATGTTTCGTTCTGCCGCAGATTCTGTAAGTGTTCGGGCTCCGACTGGATGATATCAATAATCTTTGAGACAGAAACGATATTCGATACAGGCGGAGCGGCGGAGAACATAAAACTCCGCGCTTTGTGTTTGATATGCGAGATTACGTCTTTTTGTCCTGTGACAAACCCGCCGACACAGCCCAAGGCTTTGCTGAACGTACCCATTAACAGATCAATATGCTCTTCCAATCCGTAATGTTCTGCCGTTCCTCTTCCGGTTTTCCCGAGAACGCCCGTGCCGTGCGCATCATCAATGGCGATACAGGCGTCATATTTTTCTGCAATTTTCACAAATTCCGGAAGATGGCAGATGTCGCCGTCCATACTGTAGACGCCTTCGACGATGATAATTACATTCTTGCCTTTGTTGGTGCTTGATTTTACAATCGAATCAAGGCTTCCCGGGTCGTTGTGCCTGAAGTACCGGATCTGTCCGTCGAGCATTTTCGAGGAGCCGCGCGTCATGTGCGTACCGACGGATAAAGCACATCCGTCAAGAATGCACGCATGGCTGAGTTTGTCGATCGCCAAAACAATGTTATCCTCAATCGAATCGTCCGCTTTCACTAGCAGGGCAGAAATGGTTCCCAGCAACGTCTGATATCCGGTTGTGAACACTATACAGGATTCTTTACCTTTCCACGCGGCAATCTTTTCTTCCAGTTTAACATGCTCAATGGTCGTTCCGACTACATAACGCGAACCGCATAATCCAGAACCGTAAGTATCCAGAGCTTTTTTTGCCTCAGCGATCACACGGGGATCGTGCGTGAGACCAAGATAATCGTTTGATGAAAAATTAACGAGGGTATTGCCTTCGACCTTTATATAGGTTCCGGTTTGTTCTAATTCCGTGAAATAGCTGTAAAGACCTTTGGCCTTTATATCGTTAACAAAATCTGCAAGCGGTTTACACTTTTCTACGAGCCAGGTGCTCATACGAATCTCCTGTTTATTGGTATCGAAAGACGTCAGGTTTGCAAATTAAAGGAATTTACATCAAAAAGTAAAGGGATTTTTCTGACCTCAGGCCCAGATTATAAAACATATTTTCCTTTATAAATTTCGAATTATTTTGAATTTAAAATCCAAAAAAAAAGCAGCCGTGGATTACTCCTCGACTGCTTTACCCTGTCTTTTTCAGCCCTACAGGCTGGAGAGAGAAAGACAATAATTTACTTTTTCAATTTCGTATGATTACGAATGAACGTTGGAATATTTCGATCATCC
>JAEUSK010000049.1 GCA_016787925.1 bacterium
TAACAGGAACAGTTTGTCGGAGATGCAGTTTGTGGATAATATCCGGATCGAAATTCTTAACCGGGCCGCCACGGCGCTGAATAATAACGACAAAAAACAGGCAGGAAAACTCATGAAGCTCATGGATAGGAATCTGAGCGAAGAGAAATATCCGTATCTGAAGAGCGCGTTAAAAAATTTTTCCGAGTCTTTGCGTGAAAAATTAAAGGAATAGCAAAGTTCCCGGACTTCTGTGAATAGGACCGAATCAAATTAATTCCGGAGCCATGATGATACCGTTTGCGGCTATGGTAGGGATCGTGGAGAAGTTGAGAGAGAGGGAGTGAAGGGTAACCTCATCCCTGTCCCTTCTCCTTGTAAAGGAGAAGGGGACGTACTGCTTGAGTTAGTACGTGCCCTCTCCTCATCGAGGAGAGGGACAGGGTGAGGTTGGAGACAGAAACATATGAACAAGATATTCAATCAAAACACGCAAAAAGATAAACGTCGATCCCTGCGTAAACGTTCGACACGTGCGGAGCAACTATTATGGCAGAATTTCAGAAACCGCGGGATCGAAGGCTTCAAATTCCGCCGGCAATTCAGCGTAGGGCCGTTCGTGCTGGATTTTTATTGTCCGGAATTAAAGTTGGCGATCGAAGTGGATGGTTATTCACACGATTCTGAAGGAGCAAAAAAGTATGATACTGAGAGGCAGAAAATCATAGAGGTTTACCGAGTTAGATTTTTACGAATCAGGGATGAAGAAGTTCATGAAGATATCGAAAACACACTGAAAAAGATCAAAACTGAAATCCTGAAGCGAATTGATAACGACAAAAAAATATGACAACCGCTCCCTTCCTCTCCAAATCAAAATACCTCAACGGACTCCAGTGTTCCAAACTGCTTTGGCATTATTATGATGCAAAAGACGAAATACCAAAACCCGATGATGCGACGCAGGCGATATTCGATCAGGGGCATGAGGTAGGAGAGCTTGCGAAAAAATTTTTTCCGGATGGAATAGAGGTTTGACGGCTGTTACATACGGTATCGGTTATTGTTAATTGTTATTATTTATTGCTTCATTATAAATAACTTATTATATTGAGTATAGACACATTTTATGTTAATTGTTACAAACCGCTCTGTTAATTAATAAAATTACCGTTGTTAAATCATGTCAACCTTTGAGCACAAAGAACTGCGTTTGATAGAGCCGGCGTTCGGGTCTCCGCTGACCGATCTGATCATCGAACTGGATCATCTTCGCAAAAAAAGATTAGGCGGTTCGACCATGCCGTGGATCTTTTTTCAGCTCAAAGCTATTTTCCATTTGCTTGAAAGTATAGGTTCCGCCCGGATCGAAGGCAATAACACGACCGTTGCCGAGTATATCGAGACCAAACTGCAGGGGCGCAAATCACGAAAGCCGAATATCATTGAGATCGAAAACATGGAAAAGGCGATGAAGTTCGTTGACACGCACATCGGCAAACAGGCGGTCCATCGCGCTTTTATCAGCGAACTTCATAAGCTGGTTGTTGAAGGCCTGCCGCTGCCGCCCGGGGGCGAAGGTGACCGGACGCCTGGCCTATACCGGGAGCATCCTATTTCCATAGCTAATTCCGATCACGTGCCGCCGCCCTCGCAGCAACAGATCGAAGCCTACATGGATGAATTAACCGCATTCATTGCCCGCGAAGACGCGCCTAAATACGATCTGATGAAAACCGCTATTGCGCATCACCGGTTCATGTGGATCCATCCATTCGGGAACGGGAACGGGAGAACCGGGCGATTACTTACGTATGCATTACTCGTCAAGCAGGGCTTTGCCATTTCCAAAGGACGCATCGTGAATCCCACGGCGGTATTTTGTATCAGCCGGAAGAATTATTATGATTTTCTTGGGGAAGCGGACAGCGGAACCGACGAAGGGCTTTTGCGATGGTGCCGGTACGTACTGTCGGGGCTGAAGAACGAAATCGAAAAGATCGATCGGCTGCTGGATCATAGGTATCTCGAAAAGGAGATTCTCATACCGGCTTTGAAAATATCTCTGGATCGTAAACAGATCACGGAACTGGAATTCCGCATTCTCGAAAAAGCAGTTCGCGCGGAGGAACAGTTGATCCAGGCGGCAGACGTGCGCGAACTGGTTCCCGGAAAAATTCCGCAGGAGATATCCCGCGTGATCCGGAATTTGAAAGATAAAAAGATGCTCTTGCCGGTGAAAGAAAAACGCCGGAAATACCACATCCGGTTTGAGAATAATTATTTATTACGAAGCGTCATGCAGATGCTGGATGAAAAAGGCTTCCTGTCGGTAAAGGACTGAGGACCACAATATGAATCATTTTTCATGAAAACCACCCCCTTCCTCTCCAAATCAAAATACCTCAACGGACTCCAGTGTTCCAAACTGCTTTGGCATTATTATAATGCAAAAGACGAGATCCCGAAAACCGATGCAGAGACTCAGGCGATATTCGATCAAGGACATGAGGTTGGGGAACTTGCAAAAAAGCTTTACCCGGACGGCATAGAGGTAGCCAAAGGGCTCGTAGATTTTGAAAAAGTCATTGAGCAAACGCAGAAACTGATCTCTAAGCGCAAACCTCTTTTTGAAGCCGCCTTCCGATATAAAAATGCTTACGCACGCGCCGATATTCTGAATCCCGTTGGAACCGGTGGATGGGAGATCATTGAAGTCAAGAGTTCTACCGAAGTCAAAGACGTGAATCTGCACGATCTGTCATTGCAGTGGTATACCTACCGCGGCGCAGGCCTTGACATCAGGCGCTCTTACGTCATGCATATCAATAATCAGTACATCCGCAAAGGGGAGATCGTGCCGAAGGAGTTCTTTCATCTTACCGACGTTACGGAGCAGGTTCTGAAACTACTCCCGGGCGTAGAGGAAAATCTGGATGAGATGACGGAGGTCATCGCGGCGAAAACGTGTCCCGACATTCCCATCGGCACACACTGCAGCGAGCCGTACGAATGCCCTCTGCATGAAAAATGTTTTGCGTTTCTCCCGGAGCATAACCCGTTGACGCTGTATTATTTCAACAGCCAAAAGGCATTTTCACTGATCAACAGCGGCACGACGAATGTCATGGAAATGAGTGGTCATGTCACGTTATCCAATAAGCAGGCAATCCAGCTCGAAAGCCTTCGGTCTAAAAAGGCGCACGTTGATAAAGGCCGGATTCGTTCGTTTCTGGACACGCTGGAATATCCATTGTACTGTCTTGATTTTGAAACGATCTGGCCGGCCATACCGCTCTTTGATGATACGCGCCCTTTCCAACAGATACCGTTCCAGTTCTCACTGCATGTCCAAAAGTCCGCGGGAGGGAATACGGAACATTACAGTTATCTCGCGGACGGGAAAGCCGATCCGAGACAGGAGCTCTTGAGGTTGCTCAAAAAACATTTGGGTGCCA
>JAEUSK010000069.1 GCA_016787925.1 bacterium
ACGTTTAATCTCACGACTGCTCATTTTCAAAATGTCCTCTCCTGACATACTCAACCTCCCATCAAATGAGAGTAATAGTACGCCTTAAATCAGGACATTTCTACTTTGGCTAAATAGGACATTATCACTTTGGTAGGACAGAGATATTTTTGGTTATTGACAATACAATTCCAACTGACTATATTTTCACCGTATTCAATGCGAGAGTAATTCAGTGGTAGAATGCCAGCTTCCCAAGCTGGACGTCGCGGGTTCGAGCCCCGTCTCTCGCTCCATTTTATTAAAACTCCTCAGAGCCTGCATGCGCCCTAATCTGATTTTTTCCATTACATTACCGCTCCTTGTCTATTCATTATTTGTGAATTCATGTTCCGATTTGTCAAGCCTGACCAGGGAAGAACGCCATGAAATTGCCGTCCATTCTTTTCAAAAAGGGCTAAAAACCAAGAATGATGGAAACAGTGACAAAGCGATACAATACTTCAAAAATGCGATTGAAGCTGATTCGACATTTGTTAATGCGTATAGGGAAATAGGTGAGATATTGATTTTACGCGGCGATTATCGGAATGCTGAGTCTTTCTTAAGCGGCATCCCTGTCCCCGTTCGGCACGAAGCGGAAATTTATTATCTTATCGGGTCGGCGCAGTTTTATCAGAAAAAAATGAACGATGCAGTGGTAAATCTTGAAAAATCCATCCAAATAACTCCAGATCATTGGAGGGCGTCATGGATGTTGGCTCAGTTATATTTCCAGTTACAAAACTATAAGCACGCATCAGACTACTTGGAGAGGTTATTGGAAGACAGTTTGTCCGCTAAAAATGAGAAAATCGTTGCCTTGAGCCAAAAGGTCAATGCGATCCTGCATATCTATAATCCAAAGAATTCGTCTAAGAGCGAAATGTTAAGAAGTCTTAGTCAATCGAACACGGTCACCCGAGGTCAATTTGCCCATATAATGGTTGTTGAATTTAGTGAATTTAGTGGCGGAGCATCTACCGCTACCCGATTCCTGGATGTTTCGGACGATAACCCGATGATAAATTTTTACAAAAAGTCGGTTATAATGGGAGCATTAGAGTCGTTGCCTGACGGAAATTTTTATCCGGAGTATGTGATGAAAAGGCGAAACGTTGCACATTATTTGCATCGTTTTTTGAGAGAAAAGATTTCACCAAATCAACTATTCGAAAAGGAAATTGTTCCGTCCGATACCGAGAAAGACGATTTTCAATTCGATACGATCAGAACGATTTGCAGGCTCGGAATTATGACCCTCACAGCAGACGGCCTATTCAGGCCGGATGAGCCTATCAGCGGCCTGGAGTTGATGAAATCTATCACGATTGTCAAAAATCTGCTCGATACGCGATGAATAGTTTTTGCAATGGTCATTGTTTTACCTATATTATTTCCAAATAAATGGACACGAAGAGGTTTATTTGCAAGAGGAAAAAAAGCAAAAAGTAGTATATGATCCACTCATAGAAATCATCAACTACTACGCCAGCAAAAAATCTGATACCGCTATAGCAAAGGCTCCGGTTTCATCTTCCGTCGAGGAACGTCTGAAGCATCGTATCATTGACGGAGAGAAACAGGGGTTGGAAGACGACCTCAAATTAGCGCTGCAAAGATATAAGCCACTCGATATCATCAATACGCTGCTTCTTGACGGCATGAAAGTGGTCGGTGAACTTTTTGGCAAAGGCGAAATGCAATTGCCTTTCGTGCTGCAATCGGCGGAGGTCATGAAAGTTGCCGTAGCCTACCTCGAGCCTTTAATGGAAAAAGCCGGCAGTACGCAAAAAGGGACGATGGTCTTGGCAACGGTCAAAGGCGATGTTCATGATATTGGAAAGAATCTGGTTGATATTATTCTGACGAACAACGGTTATAAAGTGGTCAATTTGGGTATTAAGTGCCCCGTCGACGTCATGCTGCATGCGGCGGAACAGCATAAAGCGGATGCGATAGGGATGAGCGGCCTGCTTGTGAAATCAACGATGATCATGAAGGAAAATCTGGAAGTAATGGCAGAACGTGAATTAAAGGTACCGGTTCTACTTGGAGGCGCTGCGTTAACACGACGTTACGTCGAAGAGGACCTTAGAGCGGTTTACGATGCTCCGCTATTCTATTGTGAAGATGCATTTTCCGGATTACGCGTGATGGAAAATTTGATGAGCGGGGTAAAGATGGAAATGAAAACGGCCGATGATAACCTTGCATTGCCCGCTACTACGATTCAGGAAGCTATAAAGCGGATCAGAATCGTGCGGCACCAATGGAATAAGGCATTGGAATACATTTCAGATGAAAATTTTGTCAGGCCGAAGTCGATTGGCCAGTGGTCAGTACATGATATTATCGCCCATTTTATTGAATCGGAATACTTTCAAATAACACGACTAACACATCTTGTGAAGAAAGAACTTTCAAAAATTTACTTAGTCACCGGCGATACCGAAAATCGTATGAACGCGGAAGCGGTGGAAAAATACAAAACCTATCCTAGAATGGAGCTAATGGACATTTGGAACGAAGCCCAAGCTGGACTTATCCAACAGGTTTCGTCGTTACAGCCTGAGCATCTGAATATCATCATTAGCGGAGTTTCTGTCAGCGAGATGATAGCTGACTCTTCCTTTGCACATGAATACGCTCATCTCCGTAAAGTCCAATCATGGATTCGCGAAAGTCAGAAGTCGGATAAAACTAAAACTCCGGTGCTCATTCGACGTTCAACGGTTGCAACAAATGGCGATATACCGAAGCCGCCGTTTTGGGGGAGCAGGATCATTGACTCAATTACCCTCAACGAAGTATACCCGTACATTAATGAAATTGCATTATTCCGCGGACAGTGGCAATTTACGCGTGGAAAAATGAGTGTCGCCGAGTATGATGTTTTTGTCACAGAGAAAGTACTGCCCATATTTGAACGCTGGAAATCTCGCTCGATTGCTGAAAATCTGCTTGTTCCAAAAATCGTATACGGTTATTACCCGTGCCAATCGGATGGTGACGATCTCATAGTGTATCAGGACGATCTGAAGACGGAAAAACTCCGGTTCACATTCCCGAGGCAGCCGGACGGCAACTATTATTGTATTTCTGACTTTTTTGCGTCGACGGATTCCGGCAGAATGGATGTTTTTGGCTGCATGCTGGTAACCGTGGGGTTACAGGCATCAGAATTTTCCGCTAAATTATTTGAAGCAAATAATTATTCCGATTATTTGTATTTTCACGGCCTGAGCGTGGAAACGGCAGAGGCGCTTGCGGAATACTGGCATCGGCAAATAAGGAGCGAACTTGGTTTCAGTCATCATGACAATAAGGAAATCAAAAAATTATTCCAACAAAAGTACCGCGGCTCGCGATACAGTTTTGGATATCCCGCGTGTCCCTATCTCGAAGATCAAGCCAAGTTGTTTGATTTACTTGAGCCGGAACGAATAGGTGTATCCCTGACGGAGGAATTTCATCTGGTTCCGGAACAATCGACCAGCGCCATTATAGTGCATCATCCGGAAGCTAAATATTTTACCGTGAAATAGTCTAGTTCACATTTCTTGATAAGAAAATAATGCTAAAGCGTTGCGGAGCAGGGATTAATTTTCCGCTGAAGGCGAGGATAACATGAATACTATAGCTGAATCGTATGTAAAATTAGTTTTGCAAGTTGGATTTTATGACGCGGACTTCGTCGACGCTTATTACGGCCCGGAAGAATGGAAGCCGTCGGAACCGTCGGGAGACAGGGCTGATAATTTGAAAAAACTGGAAGAGCAGGCGATAATACTATCAGAAAAGCTGAAGTCCTTCGCCAACTCTGATTTACCGGAAATGGACAGACTGCGGTATAATTTTTTGGCCAAGCAATTGGTGGCAATTCGAACGAAAATACAAATGCTGCTCGGCAAGAAATTTACTTTTGACGAAGAATCACGCTTATTATATGATGCCGTGGCGCCAAAGCACGATAAGAATTTTTTCGAAAAAGCGATGAAGGTGCTCGATAATGAATTGCCCGGCAGCGGCAGCGTATCGTCGCGTTTAGAGGAATTCAAGAAATTGTTTATTATTCCAAAAGATAAACTGGATCAGGTTTTTAAAGCGGCCATTGAAGAGGGCAGGAAACGAACAAGGAAATATATTTCACTGCCGGAAAATGAAAATTTCGTCGTAGAATATGTGACAAATAAAGCGTGGAGCGGTTATAATTGGTATAAGGGCGGCGCTTTCAGCCTGATCCAGATTAATACCGATCTGCCGATTTACATCGACCGCGCGGTCGATCTCGCCTGCCATGAAGGCTATCCGGGGCACCATGTATATAATTCACTGCTCGAAAAACATCTTGTGAGAGAAAACAAATGGTTTGAGTTTTCCGCGTATGCGCTTTTCAGCCCGCAATCTTTGATCGCAGAAGGTACGGCTAATTTCGGAATTGAAATGGCCCTTTCGGGGAAAGAAAGGATTGATTTTGAGAGCAAAGTACTATTTCCCATCGCCGGCATGCCGCCGGAAAAGGCTGACAAATATTACCAGATACATGGGTTGGTAGGAAAACTGGGTTATGCCGGAAATGAAGCGGCGCGTGACTATCTCGATGGAAAAGTGACCATGGAGGAAGCGGTGGAATGGCTAGTTCAGTTCGGATTATATCCGCGAGATCGCGCGCAACAACGCATTCGTTTTATAGAGAAATACCGAAGTTACGTTATTAATTACAATCTCGGCCAGGATATCGTCAAGAATTATATCGAAAAAAATGGGGGAACGTTGACAAACCCTGAAAAGCGTTGGAGCATCTTTACAAAATTAATTTCCACGCCACAGACACCGTCGGGGTTGAATTAACCTTTAAGTTAAATGGTATGAGCCGGACGCGCCCCATTCGATTCAAAAACCTGTGAAAAAAAAAGATCAAAATTCCTACGCCATCATCTGGGAAACCGTGCAACGAATTCCAAAAGGCAAAGTATCAACTTACGGCCAGATTGCGCGCATTGCAGGCTTGGGAGAGAATGCGCGTCTCGTCGGCTATGCCATGCATAATATTCCGCGCGGATCGTCTATTCCGTGGCATCGTGTGATCAATTCCAAAGGTATGATTTCTCTGCCGCCAAAAGACGGAATGTATCAGCTGCAGAAGAAGTTATTAAAAAAGGAAAATATTATTTTTAAAGGTGAAAAGATCGATCTGACTAAGTTTGAGTGGATCCCGAAAGACTGACCGCTCAAAAGGAGGCCTATGAGAAGTTATCTTATATTTATCCTGACGACGTTTACGTTAGTGTCCTGCGCAGATAAGATATATAAGGTTGCCTACCCAACGCTCGCCGACGGGAAATACGATTCAGAGTTTCCTTATAAAGATTGTTCGAAACAGTTATCCGAAATTGTCGAAACCGTAAAAATGATCAATGCAACGGCTTTCTACAAAACGTATACTTTTTCTGAAAAATCACAGGTGGGTATCAGGGATATTAACGAATCGATTCTGAAGGAGAAATCCATACAAATCACTTATCCGCACAGTTCCGTCGTGGGAACAGCTACCGTGATTTACTATCAGGATGTCCGCGTAGCGCTTCTAACCTGTGCGCATATCATTGACTTTCCGGATACGATGATCTCATATTACAGCAAGGATGACAACGGCCACGGATTTATTCAAAGTATTTCAATTAAAGACCGTCAAATCAATTTCATCAAAGATCTGCCTGAGGGCGGGGAGCTTGACATCCTGGCAATTGATAACGCGCAAGATATTGCCATTCTAGGCCGGAAATTTGATTATAGGCCGGAGTCAGCCATTCCGGTTTTTACATATCCGATTGGGAAATCAAAAGATCTGAATTGGGGAACGTTCATATATATTGTCGGTTATCCCATGGGATTCAAAATGATCACCAAAGGGACAGTGAGCAGTCCCAACCGGGATAAGAAGGGCTCTTTTTTAACGGATGCCTCTTTTAACAGGGGTTTCAGCGGCGGTATTATACTAGCTATTCGCGACGGAGTCCCTAATTTTGAGCTCGTCGGAATGGCGAAATCGGTTCCTGCAAACTCCACCTACGTTTTAACTCCAAACAAAGAGTTCGAAGTAAGCGAATATAGCCCGTCAATCCCATACCAAGGGGAAATGTACGTCGAACTCAAAACCGACCTCAAATACGGCATTACGAACTCCATTTCCACGGAGTCCATCAGTGACTTGATCAAAAAAAACAGGCAAACGTTTATTGATAGAGGTTATGACATTGAAAAATTATTCCCTTAGTTCCTCCGGCGAAGAAACATGAAACGTTTTACGATAATAATTGATGTCGTGCCGCCATATGATTTTTTTGCTTCAACCCATTCTCATCGATACAAAAAATATCACTTTGATCAGTATGAGCGCTCGGACGGGAAATATAAAAAGGCGTATGAATTTGACAACAAACTTCTTTTGGCCGAAATGGTCAGTGAAGGAACTGTAAAGAAGCCGCGATTATCTGTTTCGCTTATTGGTAATAGTATCAATGAAAGAATGGTGGATTCGGTTAGAACGCAGATACAGCGGCAATTCTTGACAAGTACTGATCTGAAGCCTTTTTACAAACATTGTTCTAATGATAAAATATTAGCGGGACTGACAAACCAGTATTTCGGATTGAAACCAAACTACCCAGGCGATCTTTTTGAATGCGTAACACGGTGTATCATCAGCCAGCAGATCAACGTAACATTTGCCGATAAAGTGGAAATGAGCTATGTGCAAAAATTTGGAAAAAGGTTTGTCCATCGTGGGGAATCCTTTTATGTTTACCCGGACGCCAAATCGGCGTCTGAAATCAAGAAGAAAGATTTGCTGAAAATACAGTTTTCAGAACGCAAAGCCGAGTATTTGATCGATCTTGCTCGGGATGTTGTAAACGGGACAGTCGATATTCAAAAAATAGAATCCCTTCCGGCTGAGGCATTTAGAAAAGAAATTACAAAAATTCGCGGAATTGGGATGTGGACTGCCGAATGTTGTTTAATGCATCTTGGGCATCGTGACATATTGCCTCGGGGCGACGTCGGGCTTCATCAGGCTATTCGCCGGTTCTACAATATAAACAAAAATGCAAGCCCGGCGAAAGTTCTTAAAATCGCCGATAAATGGCAGGGTTGGGAATCTTTTGCAACGTATTATCTCTGGCATGCACTTACTAATGAACGAATGAAGAAGCCGGACGCGTGAAATGGAATTGAACGGGTTTGATATATTTTTGATACTTTTTGTTAGCGGTTATACGTTAATCTTAGCCGTATTCAGCATTGGATTTCTTTTTTATCGGCCTGCCGGTTTTGGCCGTCAGAAAGATTTCGTGTCAGTTCTCGTTGCCGCGCGTGATGAAGAAGAACACATTGGAGCTTGCATTCAGCACCTTCTCCGGCAAACTTATCCGAGAGATCGTTTTGAGATCATTATCATTGATGACCGTTCTACAGATAAGACATCGTCTCTTGTTAAAAGCTACCAAGAAAAATATAACGCTATTCGATTGATTACGGTCACTGAACTATCTCCGCATATGGCTCCTAAGAAACATGCGCTAAATGAAGGGATCAAAGCTGCAAAAGGAGACATCATAGTATGTACTGATGCAGATTGCCGGCCGGAGGAAAATTGGCTGACCGCTATGGTGTCCACATTCGATCCAGGCGTTGGAATGGTCGTGGGGTATTCGCCCATCGAACCCAAACGGACGTATTCCATATTTGAAAATTTTATTGCGTTGGACTCACTTGCATTGGCGTCGGTAGCCGCGGCAAGTTCAGCTTTTGGAAAAACGATAACTGCGACCGGCCGCAGTCTGGCTTATCGCAAAAAAGCGTTCGACGAAGTCGGAGGATTTTCCAGGATTGCACACGTGGTGTCCGGAGACGACGACCTGCTGCTTGGGTTGGTTAGACAGACGCATTGGGACATAAGATATTGTTTGGGCGAGAAAACACTGGCCGGCACAGACCCGCCGCCGTCGTTTGGTAAATTTGTAAATCAAAAAATACGACAGGCGTCAAAAGGGCGCTACTACGGATACAAAATGATTGCAGGTTTAACTTTATTTTATGTTTTTAATCTAATGATGATCACCTATGTTCCAATGAAAATGCTTGTATCCGATACTCTTACACATGTGTTATTCTATGCTATGGTGTGGGCAATTAAGTTATCCGGTGATTTCTTACTGTTGACAGTTGGCGCATTCCGCTTTGGAAGGTGGAGGTATCTGATGTTTTATCCTGTTGTCGCCTTACTTCACCCTTTGTATATTTCAGTATTTGGAGCGTGGGGGTTCTTTGGAAAATTTCAATGGAAAGATACGGTTCAAAACCGCTTAATTAAGTCCGGAATATCATGATTATAATCGCCGTGTTAACCGGGGTTGTTCTTATCGTATATCTTGTCATGAGTCTGTTATACCTCATTGGCCTTTTTCTTCCTGCGCGAAATAATAATTTATCCCAACCATTTGTTTCTGTGCTTATTGCGGCTCGTAATGAGCAAAACAACATTATTCGATGTTTGGAATCGGTCGTCAATCAAACGTACCCGAAAGACTTGTTCGAAGTCATTGTGATAGATGATCGTTCCGCAGACAATACTGCGCTGTTGGTTTCGGAATTTTCACGCCTGAACCTGCATGTCAAAATGATTTGCGTTTCAGATAAACCCGAAAAAATTTCCGGCAAAAAAAATGCTTTGTCAATTGGAATAAATGAGTCCAAAGGTGAAATTCTACTTTTCACAGACGCAGATTGCCGCGTTAAGGATTCCTGGGTTGCGGGAATGGTCTCCTGTTTCTTGGAAGATGTTGGAGTAGTGATAGGTTATTCAGAAGTAGAATCGAAGACTTTTTTTGAACGTTGGCAGGAATTAGATTTTTTGACTCTGATGTCGGCAGCGTGCGGAATTACGAATCTGGGATTTCCGTTGGCTGCGAGCGGACAGAACCTTGCATACCGCAGAAAAGCTTTTGATGCCGTCGGCGGATTTGAAAAAATAATTGAACGTATTTCCGGCGATGACACATTGATGATTCAGCTCATAAAGAGGTATACTTCATATCGGACAGTGTTTTCCGGACATGCAGGAACATTTAATACAACACTGCCGATGAATACATTATATGAATTCATTCAGCAGCGCGCCCGTTGGGCATCAAACGGTACCATTATGCTCCGTTTGAATCCGTTATTTTTTTTCTACCTGTTAAGTATATATTGTCTGCACTTTTTACTGGTTGCGGGACTGGCCTTAAGCGCGTTTCACGTTACGATCATGGTTATAACTGCATTTGTTTGGATAACTAAAGGCATTGTAGATTTCGCGGTGACTTTCCATGGGGCTCACATTTTCAAAAAGAAATATTCGTTTACAGTTTTTGTTGCCTGGTTTTTTTTGCAGACGCCTTTGGTGCTTTGGGTAGGGATAAAGGGTGCATTAGGTTATTTCAAATGGAAATAGGCGGATCCGTCATTGCCACGTCGAATAAATACTGCCTCCCAGATTTTCATCATCCGAGCCGAAGACAATGCCTCCGCCAGGGCCCGGAACAAATTCTATGGCCTCAATTTTGTGATCATAGAACTGCATGATGCGGTACATAACGTGATTTTTTCTAAACAGGATTTCTTTATTCCAAGCCCTAAAATCTCCTGCAACATAGAACGCCGATTCAAATGGCCCGTTATTGCCTAAATCCGATGAGGCCACGATGTATAACACACCCAAAGGGCCCACCTTTAAATCGGCAACATGGCGTACACCTTTTTTAGGCCACGGAACCATCAGCGTGTCGGAGCGTATTGATGTGAATGTATAATTTGAAGGATCGAATATGCTCCAAAATAACCTGGCCGGTTCCGCTCCCTGCCCACGGTGCGCCCATACGGCAAGAAGAATTCCATTTATGTTTCGCAATGAGAAACCTTCAAAATTACTCCCCGGTGGTATCGATGGTAAGAAGAAAGTATGGATGACCCGAACGGTTTTTGACTGCGGATCAAAAATCATGTGAAACAGTTTTCCGCCGCTTGCCATCACAACGAAATCATTCTCCATACCGGGAATTGCGCTAATGGCTTCGGCATCAATGGGAGGATTACTGTCAGGCCAAGCAATGCTTTCGTAAATTGGGGTTTTCCCCGTTTCGTCAGTGATTATTGCCAGGCGCCGTTCACCGGGTTGCTTTGCGTCATGAACGGCAATATACTGTGTCTGTTTTCCTGTATGGCTTATCAATGCTATTCCGCCAATTCCACACAGCATCGTGCCTTTGACCAATTTCCATTCCTGTCCCACTATCGGATGTTGAGTTCCTAATATCAATAGAGATGTCAGAAATATTTGCAGCCATGAACCCATTGTTCATTTTCCTTTCAGGTGTGCGCTTATCAAGTGGCTTAGTTGGATGTGCTGAGGATATATTGCTGGATGGCTTGCAAACCGCTTCCGGGCTCGAATTTGAATTTCAAATCATGCAGCGTGTTTTCAATTCCTGCCATAACAGTTACCATATCAAAAATATCATAATGGCCTAAATGTGAAATGCGAAATATTTTTCCTTTAAGATGATCCTGTCCGCTGGCCAGCGTCATTCCATATTTGCTTTTCATCGCCTTAAAAACCATGTCGGCATCCAGACTTGGCGGGACTTTTACAGCCGTAACGGAATTGGCCGGCTTTTCTGCAAATACTTCCAAACCTAAGGCTTTAACGGCTAACCGGCACGACTCGGCCATATGCGAATGCCGTTTCCACACGTTTTCAATTCCCTCTTCCCGGATCAATCGCAGCGATTCCCGTAATCCGGTGATGAGTGAAATAGCAGGCGTAAATGGCGTCGTAAACGCACCTAATTCTTTCTCCGCGCGTTTAAAATCAAAATAGAACTTTGGCAGATCGGATGTCTCGCTCGCCTTCATTGCGCGAGCGCTTACCGCGCAAAATCCAAGACCGGGCGGCAGCATCAGACCTTTTTGAGATCCTGTTGCGACCGTATCAAGGCCCCATTCATCGAATTTCAATTCCATGGCGCCGACCGACGTAACGCCGTCCACCATGATCAGGGCATCGGAGTTTTCACGCACTATTTTTGAAATTTCCTTTACATCGGTCAATGCACCGGTTGACGTCTCGCTGTGCGTCATGACCACTGCTTTGATCTTCGGATTGCTTTTTAATCTTATTTTGACATCATCGGCTGTTGCAGATTTTCCCCATTCGACCTTTATAAGGTCTACATTGATGCCGTATGCCTGAAGGATTTTCGTCCAGCGTTCGCCGAACTTTCCGCCTTCAATATTGATGACGGTATCGCCTTTGGATAAGCAACTGACAAAGGCAGCTTCCATGGCGCCCGTTCCGGACGATGCGAAGGTCAAAACCGGACGGGATGTTTGATATACATACTGCAGTCCCAAATTAACTTCGCGGAAAATCTCCTCAAAGTCCTTATTTCGATGGTGAAGGATCGGCTGAGCCATTGCCAGCATCACTGACTCAGGAATGGGCGTAGGGCCCGGGGTGAATAGTCGTTTCTTCATCAAAAATTAAGAAAGGATGTTCATATTTTGAATGGGGCAATATATTTTTAATTCGATATAAATGAAAGATTTTTCTTTAAAGATGTGATTTTTTTACTGGGTAGGCACTGGAACTTACATTTTGATATCGTATGGATTCTGGCCTATCGTGAATATTTTTCTATGATGGCGTTCGCCCTGTTCAAAACATTCTCTACCAATTCCTTTGGCTCCAGAATTTGAACCGCTTTGCCCCATCCCATAATCCACGCGATAAACTCGTTGGACAGTTTGACCTGCATGGTAACTTCAAATCCGTCAACGGTATGTTTCACTTCTTGATTTTCCACCCAAAACTTTTCGGACATATATTGTTCCATGTTGTCGTGAAAAAGCAGCCGGACCTTTGTTATCGCACCGCCGGTATATGAGCCCCACGAGTATTTAAAAAGTTCGCCTAGTGAAGGCACGTTTTTTATAGTTGAAGGTTGACCTGTAAACCGAAACGCATTGATGCGTTCGAGCGTAAACATCTTCGGAGTTTCGTGATGTATAGCGATGAGGTAATGGGTCTTACCCGCATTGTAAAACGTCACCGGCGTGACGGAACGCCATTGAAGTCTGCCGTTTTTCGCAGAGCGGTATTCGATCTCCATGATGGTTTTTTCCCGGATAGCTTTGATCGTTTTAATAAAAAAGGTCAACGTTTTTTTCTGAAATTTTTCAAAAACCAACGGAAGGTTCTTTATTGTTTCATTATTGCCGAAGGCGAAATAGGTGGTTATCAACTGATTAACCTGCTCCTGAGTCAATTCAATACGGTAGGCATGCTTACGCGAGTGAATAACAATTCCCATTTCACGTAACGCTTTCATGTCACGCCGGATGGAGGTGTCGCTGGTGAAAAAATGTTCCGCGAGCTCTATTTCGGAATATTTATCGGGATGTTCGAATACGAATGCGACTATCTCGATCTGCCGTTGCAGTTCATCTATACTCTTTATCATAAACTATAAAATTTTGGCCACAGAGATCACAGAGAGTTATTATGGGTTTATCCACCAGGCCTATGCGTTCCCGATGGCAAAGTAACCTACCAAAGTGAAACACGAATTTTCTCATCCCGGTACATCGGTTCGCCGGGTTGAATATTAAACGCCCTGTAAAAATCCGGTGTATTTGCCATCGGCCCAATGACGCGAAACTGAACGGGTGAGTGAACGTCCGTCATGATCTGCGCTGCAAGTGATTCGTCGCGAATCTGAACCATCCAGGCATAGGCGAACCCGAGGAAATACCGCTGATCGGCCGTTAATCCGTTTAATGTTTCGTTTGACTTGCCTTGAGACGTTTTCTTGAACGCCGAGTATCCTAACTGGATGCCGCCAAGATCGGCTATGTTTTCACCAAGTGTAGCTTCACCCCGGAC
The DNA here is from genome assembly GCA_016787925.1 of bacterium. Classification (GTDB taxonomy): domain Bacteria; phylum CLD3; class CLD3; order SB21; family SB21; genus SB21. Next base: position 13,007 of record JAEUSK010000069.1, read on the forward strand.
GTGTAAACTGTCAAGTACTACGTAATTATTATACTGCTCGATCAGAAGTTTAGTACGGGCTTCGAATTTCTCACGGTCTTCCTTGGTCCACCAGTTATTAAGCCGTCCTGTTTCATCATATTGACTTCCTTGATCGTCGAAACCGTGAATAATCTCGTGACCGAATGTGCTTCCTCCTATAATCCCGTAAAGCACCGCATCATCAGGTAACTTCTTGCCATAACCCGGGACGATAATATTACAGCCCGGAACGACGATTTCATTGCCTGTGGGATCATAATACGCGTTATACGTCTGGGGAAACATGTTCCATTCCAGTCGATCAACCGGATTACCGTATTTACGAATCATATAGTTAAAGGACCACTTATGCGCATTCATGACATTCTGTGCATACGAATCACGCGATACTTCGAGTTCAGAGTAATCCTTCCACTTGTCGGGATAGCCGACTTTCATGACCATGGTTTCAATTTTTTTGAGGGCCATTTGACGCGTAGGCTCGGTCATCCAGTCTAGTCTCTGTATTCGCTCACGAGTCTCATTCCGAATATTATTCCCAATTTCGACTAATTTTTCTTTTGTTCCTTTCGGAAGATAATTGGCAACATATTCCTGTCCGATCACTTCTCCAAGAGAGCGGTTTGTTTTTTCTACAACGCGTTTCCACCGCGGTTTAGGTTCCTGAATTCCGTAAATAGTTCTGGAGTAAAAATTGAAATTCTGGTCTTCAAATTGTCTGCCTACATATGCCGCATAGGTATTAATGAGATTCCAGCGCAGATACGTTTTCCAGTGATCGATGCTGACCGATTTTACATTAGCGTTGAGTGCCTTGAAGAATTCCGGTTGTCCGACGACAACAGTATCCAGTTTTGCTACACCCATTTCTTTCAGAAGAATATTCCAGTCGATTGAGGGTGTGAGTTTATTCAGTTCCTCGATAGTCATTTTGTTGTAATTTTTGTAAGGATCCCGCAAATCTTCAAGCTTTCGGCTGGCCTTGGCAAGTGATGTTTCTAAGGCCATGATGTCTTTACTGTTTTTGCCGGCAGCGATTGGCTCATAGCCCAGCTTCTGAAACATGGATTGCAGGTGCTTAAGGTATTCGCTACGGATATTAGCGGTTCGTGCATCCGTATTTAAATAATAATCGCGATTGGGTAAGCCGAGCCCTCCCTGATTCAAAAAGATCGCGTATTGGGTCGGAACCTTATCGTCGCGGCCGACATAGATGCTAAACATGGCGCCGACCTGCAGTGTCTGCAGATGCGCGATCGAACTCAGTAGACCGGGGATGTCCTTGATGACGTCAATTTTGTTAAATTCGGCTTCAAGTGGTTTTATGTCCATTTTTTCGATCGTAAGGGTATCCATACCGCTCGCAAAAAAATCGCCTATCTTTTGTTTATTGCTTCCAATAGTTGCGGACGCATTTGCGGAAGATTCGCAGATTTCTTTTACGGCGTCTTTCACGCCATCTTCGATGGTCAGCCAAATTCCATTGGCGCGCTCGGAAGAAGGAATCGGGTTACGCTTGATCCATCCTCCGTTGGCATAATAAAAAAAATTAGTGCCGGGCGCCACTGTGGTATCACGGTTTGCTGCAAGCGGATCGTTTATGTCTGCCGGTTTTGCTGAAGGCCTGCATGTAATGAAGATAGTCATTGCGGTCATGGCAAGAAGTGTGAAAGTTCGATTCATATTACCAAATCCTTTCAAATCATTTATTTCGATTTCTTTAACATGTGATTAAATATTGTAACCCGGTCAACATTACGGATCATTATTTTCTGCGTTTAAGCCACTCTTTCTTATTTTCTACAATCGTTACGGAATCCTGAAAAATAATGGAATAAGGATAGCGGTGGGAAAAACCTACCTTATGCAGAATAGGGTAGCGCATATCGTCCGTTCCGGTCGGTTGGCACAGATAATATTTTTTACCGTTGCTATCAGGATAGAAAAAATAAGTTCGTGTACGATCAAAATTAAAATCGCCGTTTACGCCGACCATTGTGTGGTCGAGGCTGTCACGGTCTGTGGGAAATACAAGCAGCGCGTCCAGCCCTGCTGTGATCATCAGCGAGTGCATAAGAATTGCAAGATCGGCGCAATGGCCGCGTCCTTCAACCAGCGTTTCGATGGGCATTTTAACGTAATATTTTTTCTTGTCTTCATAGGGAATGCTGTTAACGAAGTTCAATATTTTTTGAGCGTTTGCATCATTACGCGCGGAGTCATTGGGTACAATGCGCAGGCTGTCCAGAATAGTGTAGAGGAAATTCTCATGAGGCGTCGATGCGTCGATGAAACGCTGCAGGCCGCTTTCCTGTTTCCGTCGCCGGTGTTCAAAATACTTATTTGCATTAAATGATAACTCGAGGTATTTCCCTTTTTGCTGGCCGTAAATATAATATTGATGTGATATCTCTGCCGGATAAAATATACCGCTTTCCGACGGAATGACAAGATGATACCACTTATTTTCTTCCACAAGTAGCCGATTATTTTCCCGGTACTTTGCCATGCTGTCCCGGGCGTATCTGAGGTCAAGTTCAAGGCTCATCACACGATCCTTCAGCGGGATCGTTTGATTTTGGTATTCATAATACCAGGCAGAACCTGCAGAGATAGCGATGGTCAATATGCACAACAGGACGCTAATTATAATTTTTACAATTTTTGACACAATAATGATTCTTTTGGTGATATGAATTTTGACCGACTAAACATTTTGTTTATCATTTTCCCAATTTCTCGGATTATGGGCGATGTATTCTCGGATTCGATGTATTGCATTGTCATTACGGATAATGTGTTCATAATAATTTCGTTGCCAAACCGGAATGCCGGGTATTTTACGGATTTGATTAATACGTCGTGACGAAAATGTTTTAAATTGACGAACAATTTCGGTCAAACCGTATCGTTTTCGTGTTGGTGCGGGTTTTGTAGGGGCAGATTCGGAACCTGCCCCTACAACGGGCACCGCCCCTACAATGTCATTGATAATTACAATAATTCCATGAACGTGGTTTGGCATAACCACAAATGAATCCAATTTAATATGATCGATATGATTTACGAGGTCATTCCATGTATATTCGACGATGCGACCCAATTCATTCAAAACCATATTCCCATCCATAATTTGCCCGAACACACGATTGCGATGTTGTGTGCAGATCGTTATAAAATACGCGCCAGGTCGAGAATAATCATATCCTTTGATTCGAATGGATCTTCGATGGTGAATATCCGGGTTGAATTTCATATTCCTGCTAAACCCAACTATCACATAAATTCCGCACAGACGTTACAAGGCTCCAAACTTACCATATCCAGCCAAATAAATCAAATTTTTTTAAAAAATGCATTTTCGGTCAAATTTTGAGCAAAAATCCGTCTGTAGTACTACTAAATTAAGTACGTGATCGATTGGAAAATGAACTTTGAAACTAAATTAACTTAATTAACCATAACTAAAAAAAGGAGGACATCATGTCCAGAGGAACATTAAACAAAGCCGTATTGATCGGACGATTAGGGAAAGACCCTGATGTGCATTATACCAAAAGCGGTATACCGATCAGTTCGTTCAGTATCGCCACGAATAACGTCTACAAAGGTAAAGACGGAAACATGGTCGAACAAACGGACTGGCACAAAGTAGTCACGTGGCGCAAGCTCGCGGAGATCAGCGGACAGTATCTAAAAAAGGGGTCTCTCGTATGCGTGGAGGGCCAGTTAAAAACCCGTTCGTGGGACGACAAAGACGGCGTCAAACGGTATATGACAGAGATCATTGCTGAAACGATGCAGATGCTTTCGTCCAAAAAGGGGGTGGAGCAACAGGAATTGCTCACTCATGAGCAGGCAAATGACGAGCCCGTGGAAACGGATGAAACGGAAACGCCGTCGAAAGACGATCTGCCGTTCTAAATAGTCGTTGGTGTGTAACGAAGGCGCTCTGTGAAAAATAACGTAACCACAGAGGACGCAAAGCGAATACGGAAAAGAAATCTCTGTGAAACTCTGTGTTCTCTGTGGCCAAATAAAATTACAGGGCGCCATTATTTAAATAACTGAGGAAAGAATTTACGTGAATTATGCTTGCGGAATAGTATTTGTTTTAATACTTTCACAAATCTTTCCACAAAACAGCAGAAAATTTTTTTAATCAAGGAGCGCATAAATGGCAGAAGAAGCAATTTTAGTAGACAAAGAGAAGAAAGCCTCATTAGACCGGACTTTGCAGGAAATCGTCAAGGAATACGGCAAGGGCTCAATCATGAAGTTAGGCGACCGTACTTCGGTTGGCGTGGACGTTTATTCCACCGGGTCAATCTCGGTAGATGCGGCGCTCGGCGTGGGAGGAATTCCGCGCGGTCGCATTACAGAAATCTACGGCCCCGAGGCTAGCGGTAAAACAACACTATCACTGCATATCATCGCTGAAGCGCAAAAAACGGGCGGTATCGCGGCTTTTATTGACGCGGAACATGCCCTGGATGCGATCTACGCAAAGCGGATAGGCGTGGATACCGAGAACCTGCTCATTTCTCAGCCGGACAACGGCGAACAGGCTCTGGAGATCACAGAACGTCTCGTTCGCAGTAATGCGGTGGATGTGATCGTGATCGACTCGGTCGCGGCGCTCGTTCCGAGAAGCGAAATAGACGGCGAAATGGGCGATGCTACGATGGGCGTTCAAGCGCGTCTGATGAGCCAGGCGATGCGTAAGCTGACCGGGGCAGTGAGTAAATCAAAGACGTGCGTTATATTTATCAACCAGGTTCGCGATAAGATCGGTGTGATGTTTGGTAATCCGGAAACCACTACCGGCGGACGCGCATTGAAATTCTACACCTCGATACGTGTTGATATCCGCCGAATCGGCCAGATTAAAGCCGGTGAGGCTATTGTTGGAAATCGGACAAAAGTTAAAATTGTCAAAAACAAACTCGCGCCGCCGTTCCGAGAAGCCGAAGTGGATCTCATGTATGGTACCGGGATTTCCAAGGAAGGTGATCTCATCGATCTTGCGTCGAACATGAATATCGTTCAGAAGAGCGGAACATGGTATGCATTCGGCGATGAAAAGATCGGACAGGGGCGTGAGAATGCTAAGCAATTTCTGATAGATAACCCCGAAACTTCCAAAAAGATCGAATTGAAAATTCGGCAGGAATTAGGGTTGATTCCGGCGGCGCAGGAAAAGGAAACGCCGAAGCAGAGTCCAAGTGGTTCCGACAAAAAAAGTAAATAATATAATTAGAATAACTTATCAAAATCAGGTGAAAGTATGGCAAAAGGAACATTAAACAAAGTAATGCTTATCGGCAGGCTGGGCAAAGACCCGGAACTCCGTTATACGCCGAGCGGCAGCGCTGTGGCAACGTTTAATATCGCTACAGACGAGTCCTACAAGGACAAAGAAGGCAAAAAGGTGGAGAACACCGATTGGCATCGTGTTGTCGTGTGGAACAAGCTGGCCGAGATCTGCGGACAGTATTTGAAGAAAGGTTCGCTCGTCTATATCGAAGGTAAATTAAAAACGCGCTCCTACGATGATAAAACAACCGGCGCAAAGAAATTCATTACTGAAGTGGTCGGCGATCAGATGAATATGCTGGGTGGCAAAGGCGATGGAGGAGGCGGGGACTATGTTCCGCCCCCAAGTGAAATGGATTCCAGCGCTCCGTCAGGAACTGCGGATTCGTCTTCAGCCAATAACGACGATCTGCCGTTCTAACGCACAAACATTGTCAAACAAGAATAGCCGTCTCTGTCGAAGGGGGCGGCTTTTTTTTAACCACCCCCTATGTCCCCCTCCTTGCGCGTCAAAAAATTTGTTAGTTGATCAACCTTTGTTGCGTAAGGAGGGGGATCGGGGGGCGGTTCTATCAACTCTGCGGCAAAGCATTCTGAGAAGCACTGAGCTTCCATAGCGGGATAAAACTATAGTGTACCCCAATGAACTGCCATCCTGAAGGATCTTTTTTGAGCATAGCTCATACTTCATTCAAAAAATGATTCTTACATACACGGATCAGTTTTGAATAAAAAACATTGTTTCTATGTGAATTGTGCTACTATACTTCAAATCGTAATGTTATGGTCTTACAAGATTCAATCTACTTCGCTACATCGACGGCCCTGTATTCGCGAATGACGGTGATCTTGACTTGTCCTGGGTATTCCAGTTCGCTCTCGATCTTGCGTGTAATATCATCCGCCAATATCATCATCTTATTATCATCCAGAACATTAAAATCTACGAGCACGCGAATTTCACGCCCGGCCTGTATGGCATAGGCCTTGAGCACGCCGGGAAATGAAAGAGCGATCTCTTCGAGCTTGTGAAGCCGTTTAAGATAATTTTCCAGTGCATTCTTCTGGGAGCCGGGCCGTTCCTTACTAAGCATATTGGCAGTACTTACGATTACGGCGATCGGGTGCGCGGTGGTCGGGTTTTCGTGATGTAATAGAATCGCAAGCTGTACTGTTGCGTTTTCTCCGTATTTTCGGGCGACATCGGCGCCGGCGGCGGCATGGTGTTGGTCCGTTCGATCTACGGCAAAACCTATGTCGTGCAGAATTGCGGCGCGTTTGGCCAATTGTACGTCAAAACCCAATTCTGCCGCAATCAGTCCTGCGATAGTTGCTGTTTCAATGCTGTGCTGAAGCAGATTGAGCCCATGCTGAGTCCGGTATTTCAATTTTCCAAGCAGTTTAACGATCTCTATGTGCGTGCCGTGTATGCTTACCTCAAACAGCGCTTCTTCGCCGGTGCTTATGATCAGTTCGTCCAGATCCCGTTTCGCTTTTTCGACGACATCTTCGATACGGCCGGGATGAATACGTCCGTCGGTGATTAAACTTTCCAGGGCCATCTTGGCAATTTCTCTCCGAATCGGATCAAAACCGGAAATTACGATCGTATTTGGCGTATCGTCGATTAGAATTTCACATCCTGTGATGGTTTCAAATGCACGGATATTTCTGCCTTCGCGGCCGATGATACGCCCTTTCATTTCATTGCTGGGCAACTTGATCGACGTAACGGTTGTTTCTATCGTATGGTCCATCGAGGTTCGGTTGATCGCCTGCAGCAGCACATTCTTGATTTGTTCCTTAGCCGTTAATTGCGCCTGTTCCTTGATATTTCGAACGGCTTGTGCCGACTCCTGTTTAGCTTTTTCGGTCATATTACTCATGAGAACGCGTTTGGCATCCTCTGCGCTCATCCTGGCCATCTGCTCCAACTTCTCATTTTCAGATTTGATCATCGCATCGAGTTGCTCGTTCTTCTTAATGGTCTCTTCCATTTTGCTGTGGAGGAGCTGCTCGCGGTTAAGGAAATCTTTTTCTTTGCGTGTGACCAGATCGCCTTTTTGTTCGATGTTCCGCTCGCGTTTGAGAAGTTCATCCTGCTGATTCTTAGTCTGAGCGCGTATGGCCTTGGTCTGTTCGTCGAAATCCTGCTTCTTTCGGTACCACTCGTCGGAAACTTCGATCAGTTTCTCTTTTTTTAGGTTTTCGGCGTCCACCGAGGCGGAGTTTAGTATTGTTTTCGCTTCATCTTCCGCTTCCCGGATACGCTTGGCCACTCTAATCTTAGTGGCGTACAGTTGCCCGAAGATGAATGCAGCTACCGCTATAACAAGGCCGGATAGTATAAATATTGCAATGTCCATTTTTCCTCTATATCGTCGTTGGTTATGATCTGTATATCTTCATGAGTAACAATTCAATTTCTTATTAACCGCAAAGAGCGCAAAGTTCATCGCAGCGTGCGCAAAGTAAATGCACAGAGTGGAAAGACCTCTTCGTATCAAATGTTATTTGCAACTCTCTTGATCCCGTTTTTTAAACCTTTAACATTAAAGTTGATCAACAATCCCAATTTATATAAGCCGGGACCCGACTCCGAGTGTACTTTCAGGACGCATCCAATAATTTTACGGCTTAATTCATTTTCTATCATATTTTTGCGCGGCTTTCATTGACCGCTATTTTTAGGTCGGAGTCAACCAGAGAATTCTCTGCGTCCTTTGCGGTTAAGCATAAACTTGTTTTCATGAAACAAAAAACCCTGATATTACAACTTGGTTAGATCACCACAGCGGTAACAACAGGGTTCGAAATGTAAGTTAGGTAATACTCGACGAAAAAATTACTTCTGCGAAAATAAGGATATTTCTTCTTCTTTATCTTCAACCGGGGCAGGCTCAGATTTCTCGGTCACACCCGCGTTCAGAGACTTGAGCAGTTTCTTTGCGCGCGATTCATATGATTCGATTTGTAACTTCTGTTCGTCCCGGGTTTTAAAGTATTCATCGGCGATATTGAGGGCGGCCAAAATGGCGACCTTAAGAGGGGATTTGATGGCTCCGCTCTTATTGATTTCTTTCATCTTCTGGTCGACAAATTGAGATATTTTTTCTATGTGACCGGTGTCTGCATCACCTTTGATCACATATTCCGACCCGTAGATATTTACCTTAACAGTATTCTTGTCCACTGTTGTTT
>JAEUSK010000107.1 GCA_016787925.1 bacterium
GTCTTATCGCTGGCATCGTCCCATTGCTGCCCAAACGATTTGATGATCACAACATCGCCGCGTTTCGCAATAGATTTAAAACCGCCCGCTTTTTCAATATAGTATTTATAATTCTGGCCGGGGATGTAATCTAAAATTCCCGCATGAAGAACTCCTCCAACCAGTGTAACGGTTTTTTTTGCACGAGTGACGGATATGATATCCGCATGTTTCAGCCTAACATTATATTCTTCGTTGATTTTGCCGTTATGAAACAACTTTGCAAAATCGGTCTGTACGGGCGGTAATTCCTGCCTGGATTTTGCCTTAAAATAGGCTTTTTCCATATCACTCATATCGCCATACGGTATTTTTTTTAACCGCTCAAATTCAGCATCAACTCCTTCGATGTCTTTATGACGATGAATAAATATTTTTCCAATCGCCACATCCGGCGTGAATCCGCCCGCTTGCACGACAATATCTGATATTTGAGTAATACCTTCTTCAATGGCGTAATCTCCCGGACGCAAAACCTCGCCCTGGATGAGAACCGTCGACTTGGGATGGAAAAGATATTTCTTCCTGAAAAAAATCCGGTCATCAGGACAGATGCGGTGATTGTATGTCGTATCGGAAGGATTTCTAAAAATACGATTAAGATCTACATCCAATTGTTGAAATAAGCGTCCCGTATCGGCCTGAAACCGCACGATGTATCCTTCGAGAGAGTCAACATCATATCTCAATCCGCCGCTCAACGCTATTATGTCTGATATCCTCTCACCGGACACGAACTCATACTCGTCGGGGATACTAACCGAACCGTATACCAGCACCCGGGCATAAATGTTCGGTACATGAATGACATCTCCTTCCGATAGAAACGGATCCATATCCAGTGCACCGGCGTTCTTTTTCATAACTAGGTCCGCGCGCCTAATCGAGCCGTCCTGGCGACGAAGTAAAATATTGCGCCTCGATCCCAGAGATCCATCGGCTTTATCTATAGCGTCAGAAACTCTGTCTACCCCGCTCACTTCGACAGCTCCGTCTTTCTTTACAAAACCCGTAACTTGCAGACGGAAACGCCGTACTGTAATCAAATCAACTGACACATCCACTGTCGGATATACTTTTCTGATCTCCGCGATAATCCGGTCTTTGGCCTCGCTCAAGAATAGATTCTTCACATCAATGACACTGACTGAAGGGATTATCACTTTACCTTCTGGTGAAATCGGTGTCTTGAAAAATTCGTTGACTTGTCCTAAAATAGAAATGAGCAGTTCATCCCCTGGACCAATTTTGTATTTTTTAGGATCAATGGGTGTCTCAAGATACGTTCGCTGCAGCGATTGGTCAAAAACCGAATTCCGTTCGGACTTCTTAGTCTCTTCGTCTTTCTTAGTTTGCCGTGAATTGGATTGGCCAAAACAAGGCTGTATTAAGAACAGCATTACCGACAATATCAAAACACAACGATTAAACATGAGACCTACCCTATTTTATTTAGAATTGAAACTATTCTCTCGGCCGCCTTGCCGTCCCATAACTGCGGCACCGCGCCGGTTTTGTAAGTACCGTTCATGATCTGGTCAATACACGCATGTATTTTTTCCTCATCAAGCCCGACTAAGGTATTGGTTCCAACTTCGATCGTTACCGGACGTTCCGTGTTTTCCCGCATCGTCAGACACGGAATACCCAGATACGTTGATTCTTCCTGCAGCCCGCCTGAATCGCTCACAACCGCTTTTGCCTGGCTCATCAAGCGGAGAAAATCAATATACCCTATGGGATCGGTTAATTTCAGTTTACCCATGGATTCTATTTTACTTTGATAACCGAATTTTTCAATCATTTTCAAACTGCGCGGGTGAATCGGAAAAACGACCGGTATTTTTTGCTGAATTACATCCAGAATGCGCAAAATTTTTTCGATCGAATCGTGATTATCCACATTCGAAGGGCGATGCAGCGTAACAACCATGTACTGCTGCGGAATCAGCTGCCATTGCGACAAGACCGTTGACTTACTCATCCGCTCTTTCGAGAACACGAGCGAGTCGATCATTACGTTGCCCGTAAAATAAATTTGTTCCGGTTTTTTACCTTCCTTTAATAGATGGTCTGTCCCGCTTTTTTCCGTAGTGAACAGATAATCTGAAATCGCGTCGGTTACAATGCGGTTGATTTCCTCCGGCATCGTCTTATCAAAACTTCTCAATCCTGCTTCGACATGCGCCACTTTCGTATTCATTTTTGAAGCTGTAACCGAACACGCCAGCGTTGAATTTACATCGCCTACTACGATAACAAGATCCGGTTTCTCCTTTTGCATCACCTCTTCAAATCGGCTCATCACGTCCGCCGTCTGTTTGGCGTGCGATCCGGATCCAACATTAAGAAAAACATCAGGCTCCGGAATCTGAAGGTCGCTGAAAAAAATATCCGACATTCTGGCATCGTAATGCTGGCCGGTGTGTACCAGTACCGATTGATGCGCTGAAAATTTTTTCAATTCCCGCAGAATCGGAGCTACTTTCATGAAATTAGGGCGCGCGCCTACCACGCTGATTATTTTCAAATAACATATCTCCTGATTTTCAAACGCCTACAAACTTTTTCCGGATCCCAGCACGAATATTTTTTCGCGTCCTGCCGTCACATGTTTCGTTGCATTACGCGTGTCTACGACAAGCGGTGCATGTTTTACTATCATATTCATATCGTACCTGCTGTGATCGGTCCCAATAAACACACAGTCAACTGCTTCTAAGAGTTCCTTCGTCAAAAGCTGTGATGTAAATTTTTTATTCAATACCTCCACTTCCGGCACGTGAGGATCGTTGTACATCAGATGTTCAAATCCTTTTTGCAGCATGATCTGCATCACCATCAAAGAAGGCGAGTGGCGAATGTCGTCCACATCCTTTTTGAAGGAAGCGCCCAGAATAAGTATTTTTGCTTTTTTTAGCGGAGTGCCTTTGTGGGCCAACGCTTCAACGATCATCGAATACACATAATGGGGCATGTTTTCATTAACTTCGGCGGCGAGTTCTATAAAATTAGTATGGAAGTCATAACCGCGGGCTTTCCAAGATAAATAATAGGGATCAATCAGAATACAGTGCCCGCCGATTCCTGGGCCCGGATAAAACGGCATAAATCCGAACGGTTTTGTTGATGCGGCATGGATGACTTCCCACATATCAATGCCGCCCATGCGGTCGCACAATTGCGCCAGTTCATTCACCAGCGCAATATTGACGCTGCGAAAAATATTCTCAAGTAATTTGGACATTTCAGCAATGCGCGGATTGGAAACCGGTACGACCTTCTCAATGATCTGGGCATTAACTAAACACGCCAGTTCTGTGCACTTTTTTGTCACTCCGCCGACAACAACCGGTGTATTGGCAGTACTAAATTTCTTGTTGCCCGGATCAATACGCTCCGGCGAAAATGCCAAATAGTAGTCTTGCCCTACGCGCAGACCGGTTTTTTCCAAGATTGGCATGACGATACCTTCAGTGGTATCGGGAAATGTTGTGCTTTTCAAAATGATCAATTGACCTTTTCGCAATCCTTTGGCGATACCGTCGGCAGCATTGATAATGTAAGTTACGTCCGGTTCTTTGTTTTCAGTAAACGGCGTCGGCACGCAGATGTAAATAATATCAAGATCTTTAATGCCTTCATAATCAGTGGACGCCTTGATTTTACCGGCTTTCCAGCATTTTTCAAAACGATCATTCGGAATATCTTCAATATAGTTGTGTCCGTTGTTGACGTTTTTTACTTTCTGTTCGTCCACGTCGATACCAAACGTGGAATAACCGTTTGCCGCAAACTCCACTGCCAGAGGCAGTCCTACGTATCCCATTCCGATGACGCCGATCGTAGCTTTTTTTTCTTTAATTTTGCTTTCCAAACTCACGTGTGTTTTTCCTTATGAATTATTAATAATCTTTGGTCAATAAGAGCCGCGCCCAACACCGATATACTCAAATCCCAATTCTCTCATTTCATTAGGATCGTAAACATTACGGCAGTCAACTACTTTGGGTGATTTTAATTTCTTTTTCGCCAGCGTCAGGTCGAGTTCGCGGAACTCATTCCACTCCGTCACGACGACCAGGCAATCTGCGCCTTCAGCCGTATCATAAGCGTCTTTGCAATACTGCACTTGTGGATATGCTTTCTGCATGATATCCTGCGCAACCGGGTCGTACGCCTTGATCTTGCCGCCCGCCTTTAGAATTTCCTCAATAATGACAAGAGAGGTGGCGTCGCGGATGTCATCGGTATTCGGTTTAAATGAAAGTCCCAGCAATGCAATGGTTTTGCCTTTGATGTCGCCGACTAATTTTTTTATTTTTTCTACCATCAAATGCTTTTGATAATCGTTTGCCTTGATGGCGGCGTTAACTACTAGATTCTGTACGCCAACTTCATCCGCCGTTTTTACAAGCGCAAGTGTGTCTTTTGGAAAACAGGAACCTCCATATCCGCCTCCGGCATGGAGAAATTTAGGGCTGATGCGCCCGTCAAGACCCATGGCTTTCGCAACCACTTTCACATCGGCGCCAATCTGATCGCAGATATTGGCAATTTCATTGATGAAGGAAATTTTTACCGCGAGAAATGCATTCGACGCATACTTGATCGTTTCGGATGTTTCTACATTAGTGATCACCATGGGCGTCTCATTAATATAAAGCGCGCGGTACACCTGCTTCATGATCTCTGTTGCGCGTTCGCTGTTGCTCCCGATCACGACACGATCCGGCCTCAAAAAATCGTTGACGGCTGAACCCTCGCGCAAAAACTCCGGATTGGACACGACGTCAAACTCAGAGCCCTTAGGAGTCTTCTTAGAGAGAATATCGTACACTTTTTTACCGGTGCCGGCTGGAACCGTACTTTTCGTGACAACGACTTTATAGGAATTCAGGTTCCTTGCGATGCTTTCCGTAACGCTGAATACGATTCTGAGATCGGCCTCCCCGCCCTCCCCGGGAGGCGTTCCTACGGCTATAAATACGACTTCCGTATCGCGTATCGCCGCGTCAACATCATTGGAGAATAACAGCCGCTTCTTTTCTACGTTTCGGTCTACAACCTCTTTTAGTCCCGGTTCATAGATCGGTATGACGCCTTTCTTCAGTTTTTCAATTTTGTCCTTATCAATGTCTGCGCAAATCACGTGATTGCCGAAATCGGCTAAACACGCGCCGGAGACCAGACCGACATACCCGGTTCCAACTACACAAATCTTTTTCAAAGTAACACCTCGATCGTTTGATGTCTAATTCCGTTTAATTTTTAGTAAAGCCTGCCGCGCAGCCTGCTGCTCAGCATCTTTTTTTGTTGACCCTTTACCGCTTCCGTATACTATCTGTTTTATGAGAACTTCCACTGTAAATTCTTTGTTGTGTTCCGGGCCTTCCTGATTTACAACCGCATACGCCGGAATCCCCCAGTCCTGTGCCTGCGACCACTCTAATAGCTCACCCTTATAATTGAAATGCAGATCATCACTTAATATCTGGTCCACGTTATGCAAAACGTGACGTAAAATGAATCGCCTGGATGCCTCGTATCCGCTGTCCGTATAGACAGCTCCGATAATGGACTCCAGCACATCCGACAGAATTGATGCGCGTAAACGGCCGCCCGATTTTTCTTCGCCTTCGCTCATCAGAATAAATCGCCCCAACCCGAGCACTTCGGCCTGTTGAGCCAATATTTTCTTATTCACCAAAAGCGACTTGCTCTTAGTCAGATCGCCTTCGTCCTGATGCGGGTATAAATTATACAAAAATTCACCGGTAATCAAATTCAATATTAAATCTCCGAGAAACTCCAGCCTCTCATACGAACGTACCCGTTCTTCATTGACGATACTGAGATAGGAACGATGTTTGAGCGCCTGGATAAAAATATGAGGATTGTATATGGGGGATTCGATCGTCTTTTCTAACGACTTTAATAATTTTTCGTGTTTCTTAATATCCTTTGCAAAACCCCAATGCCACCACAGGCGTCTGAAAAAGGCCAACCTGTTTGATTTCAATAAAGCCGCGCGCATGTGAAACTTTTCAGACATGAAACCTATACGTGACCGTTACGGCTCGTATCCTTTTACTGCAAGACAGGTGTTGTGCCCGCCAAATCCAAAGGTGTTGCTGATCGCCGCCTTGATTTTCCGCTCAACCGCTTTGTTCGGAACATAATTCAGGTCACAATTCTCATCCGGAAATTCGTAATTTATCGTGGGCGGTATCACGCCCTCTTTGACTGCAAGCGTAGTCGCAATGAACTCGACTCCGCCGGCTGCGCCTAAGAGATGTCCTGTCATCGACTTCGTCGAACTGACCAGCAATTTGTAGGCATGATCACCGAAAACAGACTTTACCGCGGCGCTTTCATTCTTGTCATTATACTCTGTCGACGTTCCGTGCGCATTGATGTATCCGATATCTTCCGGTTTAAGTTCCGCATCCTTCAATGCCAAAATCATCGCACGCGCAGCGCCTTCGCCGCCTTCCGCGGGCGCAGTAATATGATACGCGTCATCAGTGTATCCAATGCCGGCCATCTCGCCGTAAATCGTCGCCCCCCGTTTCAATGCATGACTAAGCTCCTCAAGCACGACGACGCCCGCGCCTTCACCCATAACAAACCCGTCACGTTCTTTATCAAACGGGCGGCTCGCGCGCAGGGGATCGTCATTGCGCGTGGATAGTGCTTTGAGCGAATTGAAACCGGCAACGCCCATCCGGCAAATTCCCGCTTCCGCTCCGCCGCAGACCATCGCGTCCGCATCGCCGCGCTCGATCAGGATGAACGCATCGCCGATCGCATGGCTTCCCGTTGCGCAGGCGGAGACGGTGGCGTAATTCGGCCCTTTCAGCCCGTGAATGATCGCCACATGCCCTGCGGCAATGTCAATGATCATCATGGGTATAAAAAACGGGCTGACGCGCTGAGCCCCTTTCTGCAGATAGGTTTCGAATTGATCTTCAAACGTGCTGAATCCGCCAATTCCGCTTCCGATGATACATCCGATGCGGTTTGCATCCAGCGATTTCACGTCCAGCTTGGCGTCGTCAATGGCCATTTTGGAAGCCGCAACGGCAAACTGGCAGAAGCGGTCCATTCGGCGCGCTTCCTTTTTGTCAATGTAATTAGTCGGTTCAAATCCTTTGACCTCCGCAGCAAATTTGGTAACGTGATCTTTCGTATCAAAAAGAGTGATCGGACCAACGCCGTTACGCCCATCTTTCAATCCCTGCCAGAATTCCTGCAAGCTATTGCCGATCGGCGTTACTGCACCTAAACCCGTAATGACAACTCTACGTTGTTTCATAGGACACTCCTTTGCTGCAATCGCATGTGACTAAGATTTCTATATACATAAAACCCGTATCCTGATCAAAAAAAATGGCTAACCGCTTGAGAATGATCTCTCAACGCATTTAGCCATTCAATTCAATCACTACTTTCCGAGTTTACTGACCAAATACTCGATCGTCGAACCGACCGTCGTCAATTTGGCTGCTTCTTCCTCAGGGATCTTTTCGCCAAGGCTGAAAGAATCTTCAAATTCCATCACGAGTTCCACTTGGTCAAGCGAATCTGCTCCCAAATCTTCGACGTATGAGGCTGCCGGGGTCACTTCGCCTTCAGTCACGCCCAATTTCTTAACTATGATCTCGGTGACCTTTTTGGTAATTTCTTCTTTTGTCATTTCCTGTCTCCTTGTGGTTGTTTAAAGGATCTGGTTTATTTTAATTACGAAATTAATTTCTTTGTTGTCATCGGATTACCCGGCCGCCATCAACCTGAATAACCTGACCGGTAATATAACTCGATTCGTCTGATGCCAGAAATTTTACCGCATAAGCAACTTCCACTGCCGTTCCCGCCCGGTTTAATGGAATAAATTTCAAAATATCCGCTACCATTTGTTCAGTAAAATCTTTTGTCATATCGGTTTTGATATATCCCGGAGCTATTGAGTTAACCGTAATCCCGAATGGCGCCAGTTCTTTCGCCGTTGCCATCATGAGCCCGTCCATGCCGGATTTGGAAGCGACGTAATTGGCCTGAAACGGATTGCCGCCGAGAGCAACTACCGAAGACATATTAATTATCCGGCCGGCGCGCTGCTTCATCATGATCTTTGCGGCTAACTTTGTGCAATGGTAAGCGCTTTTCAGATTATTTTCAATGACCCAGTCCCATTCACTTTCATCCATACGCGCCAATAAGCTGTTTTTGAAAACGCCGGCGTTATTAACCAGTATGTCCACCCGGCCAAATCTATCTACAGCCGCGTCAAATAATTTCTTCGCTTCTTCCGGTTTAGATACATCCGCCTGAATAGAGATCATCCGTTCCGAAAACCCTGCATCTATCAGCTCTTTTTCGGCAATTTCAAGATTCTCTTTCGTTTTTCCGTTCAGTACAATGCCTGCCCCGCTTTTCAAAAAACATTCGGCAATGGCTTTCCCTATACCGCGTGAAGAACCGGTCACAATCGCAATTTTATTTTCCAAAGAACACATGACATCAATCATTTAACAATGAACATTGATCAATTACTGCTTCGACTTATTTATCCTCGTAGTTTTTAATATACTAAACAAAATTCTACACAGTTCATCGCAATCTGCATACAGCGCTTCAAATTGTCTTTTATTGACAAACTCTCCATCATGCAGCAAACTGAGCCAGTATTTTGTTTCCAGCGCTTCCTTGTAAGCTATAGAAATCTTCGACGAAAAATCTGCACCGGAAATTGCTCCGTTGGCTTCAGCAACATTAGCGCCAATGGAAGTTCCACTTTTTAATATCTGTTTTGAAAGAACAAATTCTTTATTTACACTCGCTAATTGTTTGTAAAGTTTGACGATTTTGAGCGCAAATGCATATGACTTGTTTTGAGTTATATTTTCCTTTGATTCCAAGTTCAACCAACGTTGCTCATATGAAAAATGATAACTGCTAAATGTTCAATGTATAATTGCATTTAATTCATCAACTTTTCCAATACACCCGCACGTCACGCTCTTATCGATTCGTTTGATCAATCCCTGCAAAACATTCCCGGGGCCGATTTCATAAAAAGTCGTTGCTCCGTCCGCGATCATATTAACGATCGTTTCGTGCCACTTGACAGGCGCCGTGATCTGCTCCACGAGTAATTTCTGAATATCGTCTTTAGAAGTTGTTGCCTTTGCGGTAACATTGGCATAGACCGGAACACGCGCGTCTTTAAGCGAAACGGTATTTAGTTTTGCTTCGACTTCCGTTCGTGCGCTTTCCATAAGCGGAGAATGAAACGCCCCGCTCACGACAAGCTCTTTGACCATACGTGCGCCTTGCTCTTTGGCCATCGTCATTGCTTTCTGAACACCGGCAACCGACCCGGAAATCACGATCTGACCGGGCGAATTAAAATTTGCGCACTGTACAATACCGGTTGTGTAAGCTTCGCAGCAGATCTTACCAAGCGGTTCCGCATCCATCCCGATTACGGCGGCCATCGTGCCTTTGTTCTGCTCTCCCGCGCGCTGCATCGCCTCCGCGCGAACACGCACAACTCTCAGCGCATCTTCAAATTGCATTACGCCGGCAGCAACCAACGCCGAATATTCGCCTAAACTATGTCCGGCCGTCATGTTAAAAACAACTTTATCAGCGCCAAATTTTTCTCTGAGTATTTCCAAGACAACTATGCTGTGAACAAATATCGCCGGCTGAGTTATCTGCGTTTGCCTCAGTGAATCTTCCGGACCATCAAATGAAATTTTCGCCAGATCCAATTCCAGAATATCATTGGCCTTCTCATACATTGCTCTGGCCGTCGGAAGTTGATCATACAGATCTTTCCCCATGCCAACGTATTGTGAGCCTTGTCCCGGAAATACAAACGCGATCTTACTCATACATTCTTTTTCTTAATAAGCCCATTTCACTAATATACTGCTGCAGGTAAATCCGCCGCCGAAAGCTGCAATAACGACGTAGTCGCCTTTCTTAATCCGCCCGGCATCTACCGCTTCCGATAAGGCCATGGGGATCGTTGCCGCGGTGGTGTTTCCATATTTTTCAATATTGATGATAACCTGATCGTCCTTGAGTCCCATGCGCTGCGCCGCGGAATCGATAATACGTTTATTCGCCTGATGCGGAACAAATAGGCCGACATCCTTACCCGACAAACCGTTACGCTCTACGATCAACGCGGACGCCTCCGACATACCTTTGACGGCGTACTGATACACGTTTTTTCCATCCTGATAAATCGTGTGCATTTTCTTATCGACAGTTTCATGCGTCGGGGGATTCAAACTGCCTCCGCCCGGCATATTCAAATATTGCGCCCCATTGCCGTCAACCGTATTGTAATAATCCAGAATTCCTAATTTTTCATCTTCCGATTTTTCCAACAGAACAACGCCGGCGGCATCGCCGAAAAGAATGCACGTATTACGGTCTGTATAATCCACAATGGAACTCATTTTGTCTGAGCCGACGACCAATACTTTTTTTGCCGATCCCGATTCGATGAATTGCGCGCCGATAACCAATGAATACGCAAAGCCGCAGCACGCCGCCGATACGTCAAAACCCCATGCTTTCGACATACCTGCTTTTGTCTGAAGCAGACACGCCGAAGCAGGAAACATCATGTCGGGAGTTACAGTGCCGAATACGATCACGTCGATCTCATCCGGATCGGTTCCTGTTTTTTCAAAAAGTATTTTACAAGCCTCCGCGGCCATATCCGAAGAAGCTTTCCCGGCTTCCAGTATATGGCGTTCTTTAATGCCGGTGCGCGAGGTAATCCACTCGTCGGTGGTATCCACCATCTTTTCAAGTTCCTTATTGGAAAGAATTTTTTCAGGAACCCAGTGCGCAACGCCGGATATTTTTGCTCTGTTCTTCTGACCTAATGACATTTTTTGCCTTATCGCCGCCGTGACATACGTCGGTACATCATGGAGGACAACTTTTTTTTATGATAATATGATTTTTTGTCGAATAACTTCGTTGATTTTCTTTTCAACCATTTCTTTAGCAACGTGAATGGCTTTGTTCAACGCTTTAGGTGAAGAACTGCCGTGGCCGATGATCACAACTCCGTTGACGCCCAAAAGCGGCACGCCGCCGTATTCCTGATAATCCATATCTTTAAATACGCTGACCAGTGCCGGTTTGGCTATTAGCATCATGAGTTTGTGTGTCAGGCTCATCTTGGCAACCGAGCGAAATCTCGATTTCATGAACGCCGCTACGCTTTCGCCGAACTTCAGCACGACATTGCCCACAAACCCGTCGCACACAACAACGTCCGCGGTACCTTTCAGGATATCGCGGCCTTCCACATTACCGATAAAATCAAATAATTTTTTTTCACGGAAAAGTTTATTGGACTCTTTCGTCAATTCGTCACCTTTGTTGTCTTCCTCGCCCACGCTGAGCAGGCCGACTTTCGGACTTTCAATATTCATCATAGCATGCATATATATGCTGCCCATTAGTCCGAACTGAAGCAAGTGGTTTGGTTTACAATCCACCATCACACCGACGTCGAGAATCAGTGTCTTGCCTTTTTGCGTTGGCAAAAATGCGCCGATCGTAGGGCGCGCAACGCCGTCTATGCGTCCTAAAATTGAACCTACCGCCATCACGGCGCCGGTATTGCCCATACTGACGAAAGCATCCGCTTGGCCTCTCTTCATCATTTCCATGGCGATATGCATGGATGATTTCACTTTGTTCTTCAGAGCCGATGCCGGCGATTCGTGCATCTCAATCCATTCGTCCGTATGAACGATCTCTATATATTTACCCAGCAGTATGTCGCCGTGGCAGTGATGAATCCGGCCTGCTATTTTATCTTTCGGGCCCGTAATAAGAATCCGATGAGGCTCATTTTTTTCTTGAAATTCCTTTGCCGCCAGCACGGCGCCATCCACAATATGTACAGGAGCTTCGTCTCCTCCCATTCCGTCAACTATGATTTTCATGGTTTCTTGCGGTCCGATTTTTGAAATGTCTGCAAATTGGTCGCCGCCAATATAGAGAACTTTTCAACATTTATCAATTACAACTTACGTGTATAAAAAATTTGCCTGACGTGTTACAAAGATAACAAAATCAGGCAATCAAAAAAAAACGTCGGTGATCTCGCGTTAGGCTTCTTTAGCCACGACAACCTGACGGCCGTCATAATACCCGCAGTTCGGGCACATACGATGGTGCATTTTTGGCTGGGCGCAGTTGGAACATTTCCCGACGGCCGGGCCGTCAATTTTCCAATGCGTCCTGCGTTTGTCTCTGCGTTGTTTCGAATGTCTGCGTTTAGGATTTGGCATGTTGTTCTCCTGCTATGTTTTTTCTAATTGTTTGCATTCATTTGCATATCTGCGTGTTCGCATAAAGCGTCATTTAAGTTAGCTCCGCACTCCACGCATAAACCTTTACAATCTTCTTCACACAATATTTTTGTCGGAATTTCCAGCATCAGCGTATCACAGACGTCTTTATCAAGTGTAATCTCATTCGCCTTATGCATTTCTATCAATCTCACGTCCGATTCACTGCCGTACTCTTGACGGCTGGATTTCAGATCCGTATAAGCTACCTGAAACTCCCCGGTGATCATATGGCGCGTTTCTTCGAGGCACCGGTCGCATAAAAACCGCGCCTCCGATGCGGCGCGTAACTTTACATAATATAGATGGCTGGTTTTGTTCAGCACGACGTCTGTTACCACCGGCCGATCAAATACCTCTTGTCCTTCATAATCCGTGAGCCCTAGTCCGATATCTTTTGCGGCGGTTTCGAAATGAAATCGGTATTCGCCGTCATCCAGATTCAGAATTTTCTCTAATTTGATCTTCATTTAATCCCGTAAATTCAACTTGATAAACGACTTATCAAAATTAGGGGCAGAAGATAGTTTTTTTTAGTCTTATTGTCAAGCAAAATTCCTTCTCAAAAACGCTCATTTCACTTGCGTTTTTAAGGCTCTTTGAATACATTCGTGCCCCAAGAAAACGCCGCAAAGGAGTTGATCGACATGAACCCAGAATCCCGCAAAGAAGACAAAGTGATCGGTGAAGGTCTGACCTTCGACGATGTGCTCATTATGCCCCTGTATTCCGAAGTTTTACCCAATACGGTTGAACTCCAGACACGCCTCACAAGGAATATTTCTTTGAATATGCCTCTGGTGAGCGCCGCTATGGATACGGTAACGGAATCAGAATTAGCCATCGCGATCGCACGGGAAGGCGGTATTGGGATCGTTCACAAAAACTGCCCGATTGAGTATCAGGCCTCGGAGATCGACCGGGTAAAACGCTCCGAAAGCGGCATGATCATGAAACCGATCACCATGACGCCCGAACGTAAATTGCACGACGCGCTGGAATTGATGAGAAAGTACAAGATCAGCGGAATTCCGATCACGTATGCGGACGGGAAACTGGCCGGTATCTTGACCAACCGCGATCTGCGTTTTGCCACCAACTACAATGAAAAAGTCGATTCGGTTATGACCAAAAATAACCTGATCACCGCAAAAATCGGTACGACGCTTGAAGACGCCGAAAAATTACTTCATAAACATCGTATTGAAAAATTACTTGTGGTGGACGATCAGTATATTCTGCAGGGTCTCATCACCGTCAAAGATATTCAGAAAAAGAAAATGTACCCCAATGCATGCAAAGATTCGCACGGCCGTTTGCGTGTGGGCGCTGCGCTCGGCGTAACCAAGGACGCCATGGATCGCGCCGCGGCATTGGTCGAAGCCGGGGTCGACGTACTCGCGGTGGATACCGCGCACGGCCATTCGAAAGGCGTGATTGCGGCTGTTCGCCAGGTCAAACAGAAATTTCCTCAGATCGAACTGATCGCAGGCAATATCGCGTCCGCAGATGCGGCAATAGAACTCATCAAAGCGGGCGCGGACGCGATCAAGGTGGGCATCGGGCCGGGCAGTATATGCACGACGCGCGTCGTTGCCGGTGTGGGCGTGCCGCAGATCACCGCCATCATGGAATGCGCCAAAGTTGCACACAAAGAAAACGTGCCTATCATTGCCGACGGCGGGATCAAACAAACCGGCGACGTTGCCAAGGCGATCGTGGCCGGCGCGGACACCGTGATGATCGGCGGGCTCTTTGCAGGAACGGAAGAAAGCCCTGGCGAGTCGGTTTTGTATGAAGGACGTAAATATAAAGTCTACCGCGGCATGGGCTCTATCTCGGCAATGCGTCAGGGCTCGCGCGACCGATACTTTCAGGAAGACGAAATGGATACGAATAAGCTCGTGCCGGAAGGCATTGAAGGGCGCGTTCCATTCAAGGGTAAACTCAGTGACGTCGTGTACCAGATGGTTGGGGGATTAAGATCGGCCATGGGATATTGCGGCGCAAAGACTATCGGGGAAATGAAAACCAAAACCAAATTGATCAAAATGACCGGCGCCGGGCTCAAAGAAAGCCATCCGCATGACGTCCTTATCACGCAGGAGGCGCCGAATTATCAGGTCGGAAGCTAATTATTTCCAAACCTGTAAGGTTTCCTAAACCTTACAGGTTTAACATTGAATTCCTTACCCCATGAAAATATTTCTTGCCGACTGGATCCTCCCTCTCACATCATCAAAGATCAAGAACGGCGCGGTCGTCATCAACGATCACGATCGTATTTTAGACTTCGGCCTTCAGCAAGACATACTGAAAAAATATTCGGATAAAAATATTCAGATTGTCGAATCGAAAAACACTGTCATCATGCCCGGCCTTGTCAATGCGCATACGCATCTGGAACTCTCCATGATGAAAGGCGTGGTCCCGCCCGGATTGAATTTCAGCGATTGGGTATTTGAGGCCATCACTAAACGGCTCCGGTTTAATGACGCTACGATTTCAGCCGACTGTGAAAAACAAATTCACGCGCTGGAAGCCTTCGGCACCGTTGCCGTCGGTGACATCGCCAACCATTCTGCCACGTCCTTACCCTTGCTTGAAAAATCAACACTATATGCCGTCGTATTCAATGAGGTCACCGGATTTTCAAGTGCGGTCGCACAGGATCGATTTCAGGAATTTGTTAGCAAAATCCCAGATACACCTCATAAAAAAATTCGTCAATCGCTGGCGCCGCACGCGCCGTATTCCGTATCGCCGGAACTATTTAGATTAATAACTGCATATAACGGCGATTCTAAAATATCGACCGTTCATCTGGCTGAATCAAAAGACGAAACCGAGTTTCTCCAAACGGGATCAGGCAGTATGAAAGAAATGATCGAAAAAATCGGGCGATGGGATAAAAATTGGAAAGCGCCGAGAACAACTCCCGTTTCATATCTGAAGAAATTGGGAATTCTGAATTCTAAATTATTAATTGTTCATGCGGTACATGTGACTGATGAAGACGTTGAATTACTCCAGTCTCATAATGTCCATGTTTGTTCTTGTCCGCGAAGCAATATTCAGATCAATGTTGGCGGTAAAGCCCCGATAGAAAAGTATCTTGATGCCGGCCTGAACGTA
>JAEUSK010000130.1 GCA_016787925.1 bacterium
ACATAGTTCATGTGCAAAACGGGAGAATATCATGATTGACCGCAGATTACCGCGAAACCAGCTCGAATTTAGAACGCGGTCTAATTCTGCGGTTTCTGTTTTACGGTTGAATGATATCCGCTCTTTCAATCCCGCTTTTTCGAACGTTATTTCAATTTCGTCTGCCTTAATGGCCGCCGGAAAGTGCGTATTTGCTTTCGGATTCATTCTTATTGGACTTACACTGGTCCTTGCAAGTGTGAATTCTATTTATCTAAGCAACCGGATCGTATGGAACACTTTTATCGCGGGGAATGACGTAGGGGGTATGACTAGATCTGAGGCTAAGCAGTTCCTTGAGTCGAAAATACGCGATCTATACAAGCAAAAAATATATCTCAGAAATCGATTCTCATTATATCCAATCAGACTAGAGACAATAGCTGCGTTCGATGTCGAAGGTACTGTCGATAAGGTATATCAGCGTGGACATCAGTCCGGTTTTTTCGAAAATGAACAATCGCAGCTGACCAGCTATATCGACTCCAAAAACGAAATGATCAGATATGTCATTAACGAAACGGCTTTTTACAACGCGGTCAATCAGGCTATCCCGGAATTACGGGACAATCAACCTGTGGATGCAGGGGTCGTTTACAATGGCGATAGATTCGAGATAACCGAAGGAAATGACGGCCTGGGATTTGAAAGAGATTTCGCAACGCGCCAGCTGAGAGCCCTCATATCAGATCTCCAAGGCGGCGAAATTACGATTATGGTTCACAAGAAGAACGCCGATATTGATAGTGAAAAAGCCGCCGCCGCGCAGCATACCGCTTCTATCATGTTGCGAAGCGATCTAAAAATGCAATATACGTATGACGGTTATAATTATGACCGATGGGGTCTAAACCTTTCGCAAATCCGGCAATGGATTAATTTCAAAAAAGTCATTGAAAACGGAACATCTAAGTTATATCCGATTCTGGATGAAGCCAAACTGCGGAAATATCTTGCCGAAAAGATCGCACCTTATATGTATACTCCAAAGCAAGACATTACTGTTATGAGTGAGGATGGCGCACCGAAGATACAAGGCACGCTGCGAAACGGATATTGTTTGGATATTGAGAACTCGGTTCAGTCGATCAACCGTGCCTGGCAGCACGGCAAAGATCCATCATCAGGCTGCTATTTGGCCGATCTGACGGTTTCGCATATAGAAGGATCTATTTTGAATCCGGATAACGAGTTCGGACTGTCCGATGTTTTATCGGTAGGAGTAACGGACTTCTTCGGATCATCAATCAACAGAAAGCATAATATTCAGCATGTGTCCGACCGTATCCAGAATGTTTTTCTGGAGGCCGGAGAGTTGTTTTCATTTGTTAAGAAGATGGGGCCGATCGACAGCTTGTCCGGCTACAGAAAAGAACTGGTTATCGTCAACGGCGACAGCACGGAACCGCAATACGGCGGAGGCGTGTGCCAGGTTTCCAGCACGTTATTCAGGGCTATCTTTTTTGCCGGGCTCAAAGTCGTTAACCGAAAGAGCCATTCCTTTGAAGTCGCTTATTATAAACCGGCCGGTCTTGATGCGACGGTATTTGACCCGGCTCCGGATCTGGCTTTTGTAAACGACATGCCGTCATCGATATTCATTCAAAATTATGTGGATATGAAAAAAACAAAAGTATATTTCTTCATTATCGGAAAAAAAGACGGAAGAAAATTGAGTTTCGATGGGCCCATTTATGGCGGAACTATGGGTAAGCATTATCAATATTCATGGACTCGGGATATTCAAATGGCTGACGGAAGCCGGCATACTGAGGAATTCGTATCCATTTACAAAGACAAAAACGCCATAAAGAAATACAGACCGGAACCGGCCAAAACAGAAAATTTAGCAGTCTTACATTAAGGATATAAGGGAAATCGTCCGGCCAGTTCTTTCACTTCCGCATTGATCTTCGTCAATAGAGCTTCGTCATCGGCCTGTTTGATCGCGCGGTCAATAAATCCTGCGATGATCTTCATTTCCGGTTCTTTCATTCCGCGTGTCGTCAAGGCCGCCGTACCGACGCGTATCCCGCTTGTCACAAACGGCGATTGTGTGTCGAACGGCACCATGTTCTTATTTACAGTAATGCCGGCATGTTCGAGAACATTTTCAGCTTTCTTTCCCGTAATATTCTTGCTGGTCAGATCGACGAGCATCAGATGATTGTCGGTTCCACCTGAAACGAGATCATAGCCTTTCTCGACCAGTGACTGCGCCAAGGTTTTTGCGTTCGCCACGACTTGTCTTGCATAAACCTTGAAAGACGGCTGCAGAGCCTCTTTGAAAGCAACTGCTTTAGCGGAAATAATATGCATCAATGGCCCGCCCTGAATTCCGGGCATCACAGTGCTGTCGAGAATTTCGGACATCATACGAACCCTTCCGGACTTGGCCGCGGTGATTCCCAGTCGATTTTCGAAATCCTTCCCCATGAGAATAAGGCCGGAACGCGGACCGCGGAGCGTTTTGTGCGTCGTGGTCGTTACGAAGTCACAATGCGGTACCGGGCTCGGGTGAATGCCTGCTGCGATCAGGCCGGCCGGATGAGCCATGTCGGACATGAGATACGCGCCAACCTCGTCCGCTATTTCACGAAATTTTTCGAATTCGAAGAACCGTGGGTAGGCGCTTGCGCCTGCGATGATAAGTTTAGGCCTATGTTCTCGGGCGACTTTAAATAATTCGTCATAGTCAATTCGTCCCGTTTCTTTTTTTACTCCGTACGCGACGACTTTATATAATTTACCTGAAAAATTGACCGGGCTCCCGTGTGTCAAGTGCCCGCCGTGTGCGAGATTCATGCCCATGATGGTGTCGCCAGGCTGCAATATCGTAAAATATACCGCCATGTTAGCCTGGCTGCCTGAATGCGGCTGAACATTCGCATACTCGCATTTAAATAGCTCTTTCGCTCTTGCTCGGGCAATGTTTTCTGTCATATCAACGAACTCACATCCGCCATAGTATCGGTTTCCGGGATAACCTTCCGCATATTTATTCGTTAACACCGTTCCGGCGGCTTCCATCACGGCCTGGCTGACAAAGTTTTCCGAGGCGATCATTTCCAGGGTCGTATTTTGTCTGTTTTTTTCACTAACTATGGTCTCGAATACTTCGGGATCAAATTTTTCTATGGCACTCATGATGGTTTATTCCTTCTGACTGTTTCGCATCTGCTTGAATCGCTTACGTAATTTTGCAAAGATTTGTCAGACAGTCAATAAAAAATACAATTACCAGCCATGATGCCGCAGAGAAACCAATTGAATTTTCTTCGTGCCCTCTGTGTTTTCATGACAAGTTTTCTCATAAAAAAACCCGGAAAGTAGATAACTTCCCGGGTTTCAAAAGCTCTTTTAACTTTTTTATTAGTATTGGATCTTAACTTCTTTTTCTTTGCCGTCAGCATCTTTGAAACGAATGATAATTTCTTCTTTCAGATCTCCGGCATCCGGAATGTCCGACTCTTGAGTGTCTTCTACTCTTATTTCGCCTGCTTTGGTTGATCTGCCTGTTTGGCCTGCGCTCACGTTTGAAGTTTGATTTGTGATTTTATTGGTAATCTCGATCAATCCTTCAAGTCCGATAATCGTAGTGCCTTGGGTACCTTCCATAACCCAAAATTCTGTTCCCTTAACAGACGCCACTGATGTCGGCGTTGCAACCTGGAACGAACCCTTTTGCTTTGAAACCTTGACAAAAAGTTCTCCGACATCCATGACAAGCTGTTTGCTGATGGATTTACCTTCATAAGTTCCCTGAATTTTCAGGATGGAATTTGGTTTGACTTTGACAATGCTTTTGTCGTCCAGGAACATCACGGCTGCATACCCGTCGCCGCTGGTTTTGACTTCATCTCCTGAAAACAGGCGGGATCCTTTGTTCAGATCTGACCAGCTTTTTCCTTGTTTCGCCTGTGCTTTACCAAGCGCCTTCACCACAAAAGCGACGGCTTTGTTATCATTGGCTTGTGCCAGATAGACGCTGGCGCCAATCGCGATCGATGCGACCACGACGACAGCCACGAATTTAAAAATTAGATTTTTCATAATGATCTTTACTCCAATTGCTATTATTTAAATTATATAATTTTTATGGTTTGATCGACCATTTTGCACTGGCCGAAATGTCATTTAATTTGGTGCGCAATTCATCAACCGTCGCAGCAGTGCCGTTGATCTCAATTGAAAATGCGCTATAGCCCTTGAGTAAATCTGCGATATTTACGCCTTTGGCCGCCGCCGTTAACAAACCAATAATCTCGTCCGTGTTCAATCCGCTCGTGTTAATAGTGCCGCCTGAACCGCTGACGGTAAAATTAGCAATATTGCTGTTAACCAGATTCTGCGTTCCGGTGATCGGATCCCTCTGCACCATCGTGACGCGGTAACAGTACTCGCCGTCCAGAAGTCCCGGATTCCATGCGAGGTTGTTTTCTATCAATGTTGCGCCGCCGCCGCCCGTAGGCCCGCCTGCGGTTGTTTGGTACGAAGTAGAACCAAGTTCAATAATTGCGCGCTGGGAAGAATTGTTCAACGCGTCTTCCTGAGTTTGATTCGGTTTGAGTTTTGCCAGCGTCAGTTTGAATTTCTGCCCACCGACCGCTGACCATTGGAATTGCGGTAATGAAGAAACCGTACTTCCATTTGCGGGCATGATCACGTCAACGGTTGCACCGGCAAGAACCTGAATGACGATGGATTTACAATACGAAGGCGCCGTTGGATAATCTGATGTGGATATCCTGAATTCAAACGTACCGCTTGGTAATCCGCCTTTTAATTTCTTAATATATGCGTCTGAAATTCTTGGGTTTTGCGGAGTCAGTCCTGTCTTTTTGTAGGAAAGATTTCTTGGATTAAGAAGCTGTGGTACGCCAATAAATATAGGAGTTGGGCTATTAGGTATGGTCATTGTTACTTGGAGATTTCGTTCAAACATGGATGTCGAACCATCTGTTAACTCAACTTCTAAGGTGATGTCTTTGTCTGATCCCGTAGTATTTGTTATTTGAATTCCAAAATTCTGAAACGCTGAGAGATTCGCGTCCGATCTACCTACGCCCAGCAAACTAACCGGGAAAAACTGAAACTGCAGAGGGGCATCGGGGCGAACATTAATTACTACGCCGCTTGGCGTATTGCATTGCGCAGACAACGGCTGGAAAGAAAAGACCGCGAAGGCAAGCACTATAAATGCTGTTAGCCTTATTTGGTCTAAAATAGAACTCTTTTTCATAAGTTTCTCCTTGCGATTAAGTTTCGAAATTTTCAGATTGATATATTTAAATTTAATTATTATCGACAGGTCTATAAATATAGAAAAGTAACTTCACAGAAGCTGTGACATTGGTCACAACCCTAAACACATATTAAACATACACTAAATGAAAAGAATTGTTGTCAGGCTAGGGAAAGTTTTTTTTAGGATAAGAGGTTTAACTCCTTTTCCGTTTTATATTACTTGTTTTGTTTACTCAAGAATTGAATTATTTTTTTTCTTAACGGGTTTCTTGCTGATTGGATTAGGCGAATGTTTGAGAATTTTTTCCGTCGGGTACCTCGGGATTTCATCACGAAAAACCAGAAATGCGGACGCAGATGAATTGATAGTGAGCGGTCCGTACCGTTTTGTGAGAAACCCCATATATCTTGGTAATATTTTAATATATTTAGGATTCACCGTATTGTCAAATGTTTTCTTTCCCCTATTTCCCCTGATGACCTTTGTTTTTTTTGTGTTTGTCTATTATTCAATCGTCCTTTATGAGGAAAGCGGGTTAAGCCGGCGATTTGACCTGAAATATCAAAAGTATGTCCTTTCGGTTCCGCGTTTTTTCCCCCGATTTCATGCACAACTTCAAATTAATTCAACGCAAAAATTTGACGCTGCAATGGCCTTGCAATCCGAGAAAACAACCTTGATCGTCTTAGTTTTGGCTTTCTCTGCAATTGTAATAAAGAACTATACGCCATAGCCTGTATTTCAGTCGAAAAAAA
Organism: bacterium; assembly: GCA_016787925.1. Lineage (GTDB taxonomy): Bacteria > CLD3 > CLD3 > SB21 > SB21 > SB21. Next base: position 6,043 of record JAEUSK010000130.1, read on the forward strand.
AGAGGCTGTCAGTGCGCGACAGCCTCAATTGCATCGATCAGGAGAACAGTATGCTATGTCGTTTTATTTGATATAATTGACAATCTCTGCATTCACAACCGGAGTGCCGGAAGAATAGTCATAAAAACCTTTGCCTGATTTCTTTCCGTAGAAACCTGCCATGAACATTTTTCTTAAGAGCGGAGGACATGCGTACATAGATTCGCCGTATTCTTTGAACATGATCTCCGCAATGCGGTATGTCGTGTCAATTCCCACAAAATCCAGCAAAGTGAGCGGGCCCATTGGATAACCGCAACCCAACATCATTCCTTTATCAATATCTTCTATGGATGCGGTTCCGTTTTGCACCGCACGAATGGCTCCGAGGAGATAAGGTACTAATAAGAAGTTGACTACAAATCCGGAATTATCCTTCGCAGCTATCGGAGTTTTGCCCAGAACTTTTCCAAATTCAAAAGCGGTGTCGAAAGTCTCATCCGACGTCCTGACGCCTTTAACTATCTCAACGAGTTTCATAACCGGCACCGGATTAAAAAAGTGCATACCGCAAAAACGATCCGCACGCTGTGTGTAAGCAGCCATTTCTGTAATGGTCAAACTGGACGTATTGGACGCAAATATGGTATGGGCTGGGCAAATTTTATCTAAGTATGCATAAATTTCGCCCTTTAGTTTAATGTCTTCCGTGATCGCTTCAATAATTACGTCGCAATTCTTCAGGTCGTCCAGGCTGGCCGTTCCGGTCAGATTTGCGATCGTCTTGTCCTTTTCTTCCGCCGTGATTTTACCTTTTGCGGCATTTCTTTCCAATTGTTTTTTGATATTGCCGATCCCTTTGTCGGCCAACTCTTGCGTCACTTCACGCGCAATGGTTTTGTAGCCTGCTGCAGCCGCAATTTGAGCGATACCCGCCCCCATAAGCCCGCACCCCAGTACGCCGACGGTTTTGATGTTTTTTACATCCATGATAGTAATCTCCTTGTTGATGAATAATGATCTGAAATTATTTTTCCCTTAGCAACACATTCGTTTGAATCACCCACGCATCCGCATACCCAAGAGACTTTGCAATATTCTTAATCTCTTCTGCGTTTTCGCGCATAGTAAAATTTCCGGCGCGGACTTTATAGTACGGCTGTTCATAATCAACATAAATATCATCAAGCAATTTTGCGCCCGCCTCATCCCGAACGCCAAGAGCCTTGTAATAATCCGTCGTCGAATATAACTGGACGCGAAATCCAAAAACCATCTGTTCTTTCTGTTCTTTCAACTCTTTCTTTTGAGCGGCGTAACGTCCGTTTGTTTCCACGGACGTCAAAATTTGATTTTTGTGAAGATGTGATTTTTTTTCTACCACCCAGGTATCGTCATTCAACGTAAGCGGGTCAAAACTCTCATCGAAACGAATTTTTTCCGGCTTTTCTTGTTCTCTACTTTTTTCAGATTGCTTAGACGTTTCAACAGTTTTCTCTGGAGCGACACATGAAAACAAAAAACAAAATGTGATTATAAACAACCGTCTCATGGTGTTGAATGGTTAAATAATTTCTGTAATTCGCCAAAGCTACGAATTAAGACTTCGGGAGATTTAGACTGTAAAACTTCAGCGGTTGTCATTCCGGAAGCAATGGCAATTACAGGAATACCGGCGTTTTTTGCGGTTTGAATATCGATAATACTGTCGCCTACGTACACAGTGTCGTTTGTGTTTCCACCTAGTTCCTCCACGGCTCTTAACAACCCTTCGGGATGAGGCTTTAGTTCTTTTACGTCTTCATAGCCAAAAACCACATCAAAAAAATCTTCTAAGTCTGCCTGAGCTAATGTTGCTTCGATGGCGGATCGTCTTTTAGTTGAGACAATGCCCATAGCATAAAAATTTTCATAAAGCCATTCCAAGGTCTTTGGAACGTCTTTTAGTATTATCGTATTCTTAACCATGACGCCGGTATCGGCAAACTCCATAAATAGTTTTTTACAGGTTCGGATTTTTCTTTCGTCGGCCGGGTCGACAAACTGAGCGAAAGTATCTTCCAGAGAATGTCCGATCAGATGACGAACCTTATCCGGATTGGCCTTTTTTTCGCCGACGGTTTCGAGCGCATGATTCACACTCGCGATAATTCCTTCGGACGAATCCGCAAGGGTGTAATCAAAATCAAATACGATCTGGTGAATGTGTTTCAATACCCTGTTACTTTATTTTCTTAATCAGAGCCGGCAACTCGTTCAATGAAAAAATTTCATAATCCGGTTTGATCTTTTTATTGCTTACTTTTTTGCGATCGTGATTGATCCAGGCAGTTTTCATACCAACGGATTGTGCGCCAACGACGTCTTTTTCCGCTTGATCGCCTACGTGAAGAGTTTGCGACGGCTTCATGCCCAGCCTGGCCATCGCTATATCGAACATCATCGGATGCGGCTTGGAGAAAAGACAATCGGAGGAGAATAGGGTAAAGTCAAAATATCGCGCAATTTCCAATCGCTCAAGAACCTCACGAGCCAAGAACCCCGGCACAATGGTATTGGAAATTACGCCGCAGCGTATTCCACTGTCACTCAAATGCTGCAGCACGTCCTGCACATGGTCAACAAGCAATCGAGCGTTCATCAAAGGAATAAAAAACGTTGTGAGCAGAGTATGGGTGCTGATGGCGTCGGGGATATTAAAATATTCCCTGAGCGTCTGAAAAATTTTTTCGACCGGAATTTCCAGATTATACCGACCTGCAATTTTTGAATATTGTGCGGCAATTTGGTCGAATTTTCCACTCCACTCTTTCAAAGTCGGCTTGGAAATATCCTGTTTTAAAAAAATATTAATATGATTGAGAAACCCCGCTTTTTCGAGCTTTTTCCAATCAATATTATCCTGTCGGAGTAATGTATTGCCGAGATCAAACGTAACGGCTTTGATCATAAGAGCTTGTGTTAATAGGCTAAGTCAATCTATTTAATCAACATAAAAAAAGCAACGTGTTTTTGAGATAGCCTTTGCAAAAATGATCGGTCTGGAACTTGCTTGATGGACTATGTGAGATTCAGGAAAATTGGCTCTTTACAACTTACACTTTTTACGATATATTGGACTATTGTTTTATACCAATTGATATTATTGGACTATTCTGTTTTGAGTATAATTGGCTTGGTTCTTGATTTAGTATAAATTGTTTTTATTTAATTTACGTATTTATAGAAGAAGGATGTCTTGAAAAATTCAAAAAAGTATTTTATTGCCGGATTTCTTTCTTATGTTATCTGGGGATTTGTTCCGATTTTTTTTAAACAAATAAGCGCACACGATCCGTATGAAATCATTTTTTATAGAATCTGGATCGCGGCCACGGTGATAACCATTGTATTAGGCCTTAATTTTAAGAAATCGTGGTCGGACATATCCTCTCTGTACCGTCGTTCCGTAAAAGATTTTATGCGCATGATATCGCTAAATGTTATTGGCGCATTGCTCTTAGTTACAAACTGGATTACGTATGTCTATGTGATCAATAATATCAGCGTGAATGCAGGTTCTTTCGCGTATTTGATTCTGCCGATCGTCACTACTTTTCTTGCTTTTTTTATTCTTAAAGAAAAATTAAATTCGTCGAAGTGGACGGGTGTTATTCTCAGCGGTATCAGCTGCTATCTTATGGCGCACGTTGACATTCATCAAATCACGTACATTGCGTGCATTACTTTTTCATATTCATTTTACATGATCACGCAAAAGCGTAATACATTTCTTAATCGCAAAACGGCTTTGGCCATCCAAATGATCATTGGCGCTTTGGTCATGTTGATTATCAATCCTGCCCCTGCGATTGGCTCTGTACTGGATACGCACTTCTGGATATTTATTACGATCATTTCCGTGGTGTTTACGATTACGCCGCTTCTTCTGAATCTTTTCGCGCTTAACGGTATGGAGTCGTCCCAACTGGCTTTTCTGATCTATATCAATCCGATTGTGAGTTTTCTCATTGGTCTTTTTGTATATAATGAGAAACTGGATCCGCTTGCTGTAATTGCTTATACATTGTTGGCCGTATCGATTGTTATCTTTAATTGGGATCTCATAGTAAAGATTGTCGAAAGATCGTCAGGAATAAAGTTTAAACCTATCCCGGTAGAGATCGAATCCAGCGAAAAAACAAAAACATCAGATGGCACAAGATAAAACAAGAGTCGTCACAACTTATTTAGAGATGGTTGAAAAGCCGGCTGATATTCCTTCAGGTAATCCCGAAGGGGCTTTGATCATGCGGGCGAACAGGCCGACGGTTTCCTTCTATCGGTTTTTATACAACACGGTGGGTGAAAATTGGAAATGGGTTGATCGCAAAAAATTGAGCGATGACGATCTGAGAATAATTATTCAGGATGAAAATGTTGAGGTTCATGTTCTCTACAAGAACGGTGTACCGGCGGGATATGTTGAGTTAGATTTCAGACAAATTAGCGAAGTGGAAATTGCTTATTTCGGATTGATGCCTGAGTTTATTGGACAAGGATCGGGTAAGCGCCTTCTGCAATGGGCTATTAATTCAGCGTGGGAAAGAAACCCGAAAAGATTGTGGCTGCATACCTGTTCACTCGACCATCCCGGCGCTTTGCAGTTATATCAAAAATGCGGATTTAAGATTTATAAATCGGAAGAACATGAAGTGTAATTAGAATAAGGAGAACGTATGACGAAAGAGCAACGGAGGGATCTTATTGAAAAAATTAAAAATCTACCCTCGCTTATTGCATCGGCGGTGAAAAACTTGAATGACGCGCAACTTGATACACCGTATCGTACTGGCGGATGGACGCCGCGCCAAGTCGTTCATCATCTCGCGGATTCACACATGAATGCATTCATTCGCATGAAACTCACTCTGACGGAAAACAAACCTTCCATCAAGGGATACAACCAGGATGCGTGGGCGGAACTTGCGGATAGCAAGAAAATGCCTATTGAACATTCACTCGGTATTATCAAAGCGCTTCATGCGCGTTGGGGCTATATGCTGGATCTGGTCAAAGATTCCGAATGGGAACGGCCTGCGCATCATTCTGAACGCGGCGATGTGACTCTCGAAACGTTTCTGAATATCTATGGCAATCACGGGGAAAAACATTGTAAACAAATTACAGACTTGAGAGCACGAGAGAATTGGAAATGACGATCCAAATAGAAAAAATGAGTGCCGGCGATTGGGAACGGGTTCGTGAAATCTACGGAGAAGGTATAGCCGCCGGAAATGCGACGTTAGAGACAAGTATTCCGGCATGGGAATTGTGGGACGCGTCGCACATGAAAGAATGCCGATTGACAGCAAAAGAAGGCCGTGAGGTAATCGGATGGGCCGCGCTAACGCCGGTTTCCGGACGATGCGTGTACGCCGGCGTCGCCGAAGTAAGTCTATATATCGGAGAAACTTTTCGCGGAAAAGGGGCAGGAAAATTGCTTTTGAAAGAATTGATTTGCAGTTCGGAGAAACACGGTATCTGGACCATGCAGGCGGGAATATTGAAAGAAAATGCAGCCAGCATTGAACTGCATAAGAAATGCGGATTCAAAATTTTGGGTGTTCATGAAAAACTTGGCAAATTAAAAGGCATTTGGCGCGATATTGTTTTGATGGAAAGAAGAAGTTCTGTAGTTGGAATAGATTAACAACAAACACGGAGAAATAATGAAATCAATTACCCGCCCTGATAAAACGGAATATTTTGAATATTATGACAAGTACGTACAGATAGTTCCACAAGGAAACCTGCTAGATCATTTCCGAGAGGTACACGAGCAAACGAAAAAACTTATATTGTCGCTCAGTGAGGAACAATTGAATTATCGGTACGCGGATGGAAAATGGTGCATCAAAGAAATTATTATCCATTTAGCTGACGCGGAAAGAGTATTTGCCTATCGCGTTTTACGTTTTGCACGGAAAGACACAACTCCTTTATCCGGTTTCGATGAAAATCTCTATGTTCCACAATCCAAAGCGGCTGACAGGAAAATTGCGGACATCCTGCGTGAATTTTCGGCTGTCCGGCAGGCAACGTTGGAGCTATTGCTGAGTTTAGACGATGAAATGTTCAAAAGATCGGGCAAGGCGAATGACAAGGAAATTTCCGTTAGAGCGTTGGCGTACATTCTTCTTGGGCATGAAATGCATCACGTTAATGTCATTAAAGAACGTTATTTAAAATAGGCACTCTCAAATGATCCTATACAAAACAGGGAACGATTTAAATCTGGACGACATGATCGATTTGTATCGTGCTTCAACGCTTGGCGAAAGGCGTCCGGTGGATGATCGGGAACGAATGAAGCGCATGTTATCTCATGCCAACCTCGTGATCACGGCCTGGGACGGGCTACAACTTGTTGGAATTTCCCGCTCGATGACCGATTTTGTTTACGCAACGTACCTTTCTGATCTGGCCGTGAGGCTTTCACATCAAAAAAAGGGCATTGGTAAAGAACTTATTCGATTAACTCAGTTAGCCGCGCCGCAAGCAAGCGTGATATTATTATCTGCGCCTAAAGCCGTTGAATATTATCCTCATATTGGATTTACAATACATCCCAGCGCATGGGTTTTACGTGCAGATGAAAAAATCGTTTAGTGAAATATAATCATTGGATATGATGACTGTCTCTGAAATAAATGTCTATCCGATCAAATCCTGCAAAGGATTTGGTGTTACGTCGGCAAAGCTAGACGAGTACGGCCTCGTCGGAGATAGGCGCATGATGATCGTAGACAGCAACGGCACGGCGCTGACTCAAAGAGACTTGCATCAAATGGGTTTTATTGAACCATCTGTAATCCATGAAATATTAACGCTACGTGCGCCGGGCATGCAAGACTTAGTTGTTCCTTTCGATGTCTTTAGTGATAACCAAGTTGCTGTTGACGTTTGGGATGACTCCTGCATCGCTTTGGATTGCGGAAATACCGTTGCTGAATGGGTGGCTGATTATTTACATACGACATGCCGACTTGTTCGTATGGACCAGAACTTTCAAAGACCGATCGATAAAAACTACAGCACGCGCGACGAACATGTCAGTTTTGCCGATGGATTTCCATTACTATTGATCTCTGAGGCTTCGTTGGAAGATTTGAATTCCAGATTAGATGTACGGATCACCATGAATCGTTTTCGCCCAAGTATTGTTGTAAAGGGATGTGACGCCTTTGCAGAAGATGCCTGGAAAACAATAAGGATTGGTGAATTGCTTTTTGAAGTTGTAAAGCCCTGCGCACGTTGCGTGGTAACAACAATCGATCCCAACACGGGCCGAAGCGGGCACGAGCCTTTGAAAACGCTTGCAACTTATCGCCGAACGAACGACGGGAAGATCATGTTCGGACAAAACGTAATTCACATAAAGAAATCTGGAACTTTGACGCTTGGCGCTGAAATTTCAGTGGTTAATTGGATTCACGATATTCGATTGGAAAAATAAATGAAAATCCCATTGTACCAGATCGATGCTTTTACCGGGGTCTTATTCAGAGGCAACCCCGCTGCCGTTTGTCCTCTTGACGAATGGCTAAGTGATGAAACGTTATTAAATATAGCCGCTGAAAACAATTTATCCGAAACTGCTTTCTTTGTTAAAGAAGGAAAGGAGTATCGTCTACGATGGTTCACGCCGGAGGTAGAAGTTGATCTTTGCGGTCACGCGACGCTCGCTGCCGCGTTTGTTGTCTTTAATTATGTCAATTCAACACTCAATAGGATCGAATTTGAAACGAAGAGCGGAAAGCTTACTGTCACAAAAAACGGTAAGCTTTTATCGATGGATTTTCCATCCCGTAAACCGGCTGCTTGTTCGCCTCCGCAGGATCTGATCAAAGGACTTGGCGGGTCGCCTGTCGAAGTTCTAAAATCACGCGATTATTTTGTGGTGTATTCCTCCGAAGAAGAGATTAAAGCTCTGAAGCCCGATATGAGCCTGTTGTCTAAGTTAGACGCATTGGGCGTGATCGTCACCGCCAAAGGAAACCATGTTGATTTTGTTTCGCGTTTTTTTGCGCCGGGAGCGGGCATACCCGAGGATCCGGTAACAGGTTCTGCGCATTCATCGCTCATACCGTACTGGGCAGAAAAACTTGCCAAAAATAAACTGCACGCACTGCAAGTTTCAAAACGCGGCGGCGAACTGTTTTGCGAATATAACGGCGCTAGGGTCATGATTTCAGGACATGCCGTAAAGTACTTAGAGGGCTCTTTGGAAATTTAGTAAAACTTTTTTGACTGACTCTGGAAAATGAAAGAAGTAACTTCAGACAATATTACTATTCGCAGCGCATCACGTGATGATGCGGCTACGCTTGCGGAATTGAGTTATCGGACTTTTGAAGAAACTTTTGCACACTTAAACTCCAGCGAAAACATGCAGGAGTATTTTTCAAGGAACTGCACCATAGACGTTTTAGAAGAAGAACTGAAGGACACTTTCTCCGCATTTTTGATTGCTGATTGCGATCAAGAACCGATCGGATTTGCAAAATTGAGATGGAGCGAAATTCCAAAGGAACTAGCAGGACAAAACGTTATCGAGATACAGCGGTTATATGTTCTCAAGAAAATGATCGGTAAAAAAGTAGGAAGGATGTTGATTAAAGAGTGTTTTGATATTGCGCGACGTAAAAAATTCGATACCGTCTGGCTGGGTGTGTGGGAAAGAAATGAACGGGCAATCTCTTTTTACAAACAATTCGGATTTGAAGTATTCGGTGCACAAATATTTGAATTAGGCCGGGATAAGCAAACCGACCTGTTGATGAAAAAAATATTGTGAGGTGATAAGCGATGTATTTTCAAATGGACAAAAATAGCGGTATACCGCTTTACATTCAGATCGAATCGCAGATTGCGCATTTGATTCGAAACGGTACGATCAAGCCGCTTGAGCGGCTTCCGGCAACCCGTGAATTGGCTGAACAATTAGGTGTTCACCGCAACACCGTTGTTCAAGCCTATCAGGAACTCGAAGTGAAGGGGATTACCTATTCACAAGTCGGCAGCGGTACGTATGTCAGTAAATTTGTTCCAAAGCAGATCCTGGACGGCACGGAACCGCTCATTTCATTTCAACATCAGAAAATGTCCTTCGATGGTTTGTATGCGGATCATTGGTTGAATCTTGAAGATATCGATCTTTTGGATATTGAGAATACGATTCGCAGTTGTGAATTTCCAAAAGGCGTTATAGGATTTTCATCGGTCGTTCCGGATAAATCTCTGTTTCCGTTGCGTGAATTTCAGAACTGCACTTACCGCGCGATTCAGAAATACGGTGTGGAACTTTTAGAAATGGGTAGCACGCAGGGTTTCCAACCGTTTCTCGACTACGTACCAAGCTTTTTGATGAAGCGCGGCATGCAGATAAAAAGCGATGACCTCGTTGTCGTGAGTGGAATTCAGCAAGGCATCGATCTCATTAGCCGGATATTTTTAAATCCCGGCGACACGGTGATCTCAGAGGAGCTGACTTATCGCGGCGCTCTCAATATTTTCAATTCAAAAGGTGTTAAGGTTATTGGAATTCCGTTGGATCAGGACGGTATGCGGGTCGATATGCTGGAGACTATTTTAAGCAGACATCGCGTAAAAATGATCTACACTATT
>JAEUSK010000144.1 GCA_016787925.1 bacterium
GCCCTGAACTGGATGCGATCATATTAGAATGTATGGAGAAGGATCCGAATGAACGGACTCAATCGGTGAAACAGATCGCCATCGACCTAAAGAGATTCAAACGGGAATCTTCCAGATCCAGAGTCAGTATGGTCCGGCCAGCCATGACCCAATCCTCAGTCGGCTTCCGTGAAGCACAGCCAATTCTCGCATCTGCGAAAAGCAAATTTCCTTGGATAGTATCTCTCATTTTATTTCTGGTAACTATCACAACGCTTTGGGCGCCATGGCAGTCAAAACGTGAGGAGCCCGTTGCGCGTTTCAAATTGACGCTCCCTAAAGACGACGGGCTTGACCTCATCATATATTCCGCTCTGGCCATTGCTCCGGACGGTTCCAGATTTGTCTATAGAGCTAATGGGCGGTTGTATCTGCGTACAATAGACAATATTGACGCGATTGCTGTTCCGGGTACGGAAGACGGCGGCAGTCCGTTTTTTTCTCCCGACGGCAGGTGGATTGGTTTCTTTGCCGGCTCAAAATTGAAAAAGGTTTCGATCAGCGGAGGCGCCCCTATTGTTCTCGCCGATGCGCCGGACAATCGCGGCGGATCCTGGGGCGCGGACGGCTCAATTGTTTTTACGCCGTATGTCAATTCAGGACTGATGCGAATTCCCGAAGCCGGAGGACTTGTCGAGCCGATCACTACCTTAGACAGTACAAAAAGAGAACGCACTCATCGCTGGCCTCACTTCCTTCCGGATGGAACGGGCGTTATGTTTACGGTTGGCGTAACGGAAAGCCCGGATTATTACGAAGAGGCAACCATCCAATACGTAAACCTAAAAACCGGCGCGCGCAAACTGTTAATCAATGGAGCGAGTTCGGCGCAGTATGTTGAGACCGGCCATTTGATTTTTTCCAGATCCGGAGTTCTTTATGCGGAACCTTTTAACGCCAACCGTATTGAAGTAATTAACTCCCCTTCACCGGTCATCGATGATGTGAGCGGCGATCCGACCACCGGAGGAATGCATTTTTCAATTTCCAGGAACGGAACCTTAGTATACGTTTCAGGTAATACCGAAGGTACCGAACGGGCGCTCATCAAGATCGACCGGAATGGCAAAGAGTCAACTTTTGATTTGACTTCAGTGCCCATTATGGAACCGCGCATGTCACCGGACGGCAAGCGAATCGCTCTTGTTCTTGGCTCAGGAAAAGATTCCGATATCTGGATCTATGATGTGACACGCGGCACTATGAGCCGGCTGACGTTTGGCGGAACAAACCGGACACCAACGTGGTCGCCCGATGGAAAACAAGTGGCCTATTTTTCAACTTCTCGCGGCATATTCACAAAACCATTTGACGGCAGTGCTAATGAAAAACCTACCGTATCCGGGCTTGGCAGAACGTATATAAGCGCGTGGTCACGGGACGGTTTGATGCTGATCCTGGACAGGGCAACACAGGGAAATCAATCCGACATTCACGTTCTGCCGTTGACCGAAACACAAAAACCATTTGACTTCTTATCTTCTGAATTTGATGAATACATGGGTACACTTTCGCCGGATCAAAAATGGTTAGCGTATGTTTCCAACGAATCCGGATCGTATCAGGTTTATGTTCAATCCTTTCCGGAACGGAAAGGCAAGTGGCAGATTTCGACGCAGGGCGGATTAGAACCGCGCTGGTCACCGGACGGAAGAACCTTATATTACCATCAAAACACACGCATGATGGCCGTCGCGATTTCTACCAATCCCGCATTCTCGGCAGGACAGCCGCAACTTCTCTTCGAAGGTATGCCGTTTCTGCCGACGGACAGCGGAGTAACGTATGATGTGACGCCCGATGGCCAATATTTTATCAGCACGCGCGCGAACAAGAATGATAACTTTCAACAGATCACCGTTGTGCTGAATTGGTTTACCGACTTAAAAAGTAAAATTTCAAATATTAAGTAAAAACTAAGCAAAAGTATTGAACCGTTCACTGTAAGAATCCCGGAGAAGTTCAATGCGAGTCCGTATCCGGCCCTGAGTAAACACGTGCAGTAGCGCATCGAAAAAATGTTCATTAAGGAGATTCTATGAAAGTGTTCTTTCAAATTTTATTCGTTGTTGTATCAATTTTGCCGGTCAGCGCGCAGAACATGTGGAAATACTTCACTCCAGACGATTTCGCTAAACGCAGATCGGTAGTCATGGACAAGATCGGCGATGGCGTCGCCGTGTTTCTGGGAGCCGAACTTCCGGAAGCATTCATCAAATTCAGGCAGGACAATAATTTCTATTACCTTTCCGGTGTTGACGCTCCGGACGCGATCCTGATCATCGACGGTGCGAAAAAGACA
>JAEUSK010000167.1 GCA_016787925.1 bacterium
ATGGAGCGTGTCAATCTTAATGAATAACACATAACAAGAAACATTTAACACTTAAGTGTTTTTCAACTTTTTCGTTATTCATTTTTTGTTATGTGTTTTTTATTTCTTCTCTGACTAAGAATAATTTCCCAAATGAGAATCGCTGGGTACTCCAGCCGCAGAATTCGATTTATTGGTACAAAGAAGTTAACGGCTGGTTTGCACGGTACTTAAAAAAGGAGTAAATACTCAGCCCATGGAGCGTGTCAATCTTAATGAATAACACATAACAAGAAACATTGTACACTTAAGTGTTTTTCAACTTTTTCGTTATTCATTTTTTGTTATGTGTTTTTTATTTCTTCTCTGACTAAGAATAATTTCCCAAATGAGAATCACTGGGTACTCCAGCCGCAGAATTCTATTTATTGGTACAAAGAAGTTCACGGCTGGTTTGCGCGGTACTTAAAAAAAGGAGTAAATACTCAGCCCATGGAGCGTGTCAATTTTAATGAATAACACATAACAAGACATTTAACACTTAAGTGTCTTTCAACTTTTTCGTTATTCATTTTTTGTTATGTGTTTTTTATTTCTTCTCTGACTAAGAATAATTCGCCTTGTAACTGGTAGCTATTTAAAACGAACAATAGTATTTAAATGATGATTCATGCAGCGCTTCGGAAACAAATTTTCTTTTCTTTATATGTAGCGGCATTCATCTTGTTTTTCAATCTCTCTGCATGCAAACAAAATAAGGACAACCCGATGAACTTTCCTTCTGCGGAATTAATAAAACAACTACCACCCGACGGCGGGCCGGAATTCAACCGCCTGGTTTTCGAAAAGAGCCCTTACCTGCTCCAGCATGCGCGGAATCCGGTCGATTGGTATCCGTGGGGCGAAGAAGCATTCGAAAAAGCGCGGTCGGAAAATAAACCGATTTTTTTGTCCATCGGATACGCCACATGCCACTGGTGTCATGTGATGGAACATGAATCATTCGAAGATTCCACCGTGGCTTCGATGATGAACGAAACCTTTGTTTGCATCAAAGTAGATCGCGAGGAGCGCCCGGATATTGATAATATCTATATGGCGGTAACGCAGGCCATGACCGGGCACGGGGGTTGGCCGATGACCGTGATCATGACCTGGGATAAAAAACCTTTTTTTACCGGAACGTACTTTCCCAAGCATAGCCTGGGCGGGCGGCCCGGCATGATGGAACTTGTTCCTGCCATCGCCGACGCATGGACTAATCGCAAGGACGAAGTTCTAAAGTCCGCAAATGACATCACCGCGGCCATTCAAAATCGAGCCACGAGTAGTAACCCTGTCGCACTGAGCCCAACTGTTTTTGACTCGGCGTTTTCAATGTTCCGTAGCCAATTCGATACTCAGTACGCGGGGTTCGGCAGTTCGCCGAAATTTCCCACCGCGCATAATCTTTCTTTTCTTCTGCATTATTATAAACGTACCGGGAACGCCGACGCGCTCATGATGGTGGAAAGAACGCTCAAGGCGATGCGCAACGGCGGCATGTACGATCAGATCGGTTTTGGATTTCACCGCTACTCGACCGATGCTAAATGGTTTCTCCCCCATTTTGAAAAAATGCTTTACGACCAGGCCATGATCGCCATGGCGTACACCGACGCCTATCAGGTTACGCAGAATCCTTTATATAAAAAAACCGCCGAAGAAATATTTGAATACGTCCTGCGCGATATGACCGATGCGGGCGGCGGATTTTATTCCGCCGAAGACGCCGACAGCGAAGGCGAAGAAGGAAAATTCTATCTCTGGACGAAAGCGGAACTGGAAACTGTCCTGGGTTCATCGGATGCGGAATTAATCTGCAAAGTATTTAATATGACCGCGGAAGGCAATTACTACGAAGAGGCCACGCGTGAATTTAAAGGAACGAATATCCCTTTTCTCAACAAAGATCAGGATGTATTGGCGCACGAAGCCAATTTAAGTGAAGCTGCTTTTACGGCAAAGATCGAATCGCTTCGAAAAAAATTGTTTGATGTTCGCAAGAAGCGCATTCACCCTCTGAAAGACGACAAAATTCTAACCGACTGGAATGGGCTGATGATCGCGGCGCTCGCGAAAGGCGCGCAGGCATTGGATAAACCTGAATACGCCGATGCCGCCCGGCGTGCGGCCGATTTCATCTTGTCAACTTTGCGTGATCCGAATGGCCGGTTATTAAAAAGGTATCGTCAGGGAACGGCCGGTTTGCCTGCGCATCTTGACGATTATGCGTTCACGGTGTGGGGATTGCTAGAATTGTACGAAGCTACATTTGATGTGAAGTATCTCGATTCCGCGCTGGAACTGAACAAAACGATGGAGGAACTTTTCTTGGACAAAGAAAACGGCGGATTTTACTTTACTGCGTCAGACGCCGAGAAACTGATCACGCGCCCGAAAGAAATTTACGACGGTGCGATTCCGTCCGGCAATTCCGTAGCCGCGCTCAACCTGATTCGGCTAAGCCGCATTACGGGAAAGGAAGAGTTTGCAGGAATGACTGAATCAATCGGTACATGTTTTTCAGAAACCGTTTCAAAAGTTCCGATGCTGTACGCGCAGTTTCTAATGGCCTATGATTTTGAAACCGGCCCTTCGTATGAGATCGTCATCGCGGGCGAAGAGCATGACGCGCTGTCAAAGAAAATGCTTGCCGCATTGCAGTCGCGCTTCATTCCCAACAAAGTCATTTTATTTCGATCATTCAAAACATCCGCCGGCCTTGATATGATCGCCCCGTTTACAAAAACGCAGGGCATGAAAAACGGAAAAGCTACGGCTTATGTGTGCCAGAATTTTACTTGCAGCGCGCCGACCAATGATGTTTCAGAAATGATGAATCTGCTGAAGTGACGCTTCAGCTCAGGCTGCCCAAAACCCTCATTCGCTATCCCTCTAAATAATTGTTCCTAAAATAAAAAAACTCCGGAGTGTAAACACTCCGGAGCTCTATCGTAGCCAAGAAGTTAGGGGGTAACTTCTTTTGTGGGGACTATAAATTAATAAATCTTTTTGAGTTTGTCAATAAAAGCGGGTCATTTTTTTGATATTTTTTGGATCGCAAAAACATTTTTGAAATTGCAGTCATTTTGACTACGTTATATCGGTTATCATTTCAAAAACGTTTTTGCGATCTGTAGGGAATCTTGTTTCATTACCATTAAGTCCTTTGACAATGAGAAAATTACATCACTAATGTATTTACGATATTAATACCACGCAGGGCAATAAGTGGTTTGGGTTGTGGCTTGATTTCAAAGATGTATTTATGATATTAAGGCGCAGGGCCGATGTTTACTCGAAAGAGTTGTGGCTTGATTTCAAAGATGTATTTATGATATTGCGGCCGTATGTTGATGCCATACCGAGTTAGTTGTGGCTTGATTTCAAAGATGTATTTATGATATTCGTTAGCAAGTAGCGCAAGGCCTGTCATCAGTTGTGGCTTGATTTCAAAGATGTATTTATGATATTACTGTGGATCGTTTTGCTCGCGTGGATTATGTTGTGGCTTGATTTCAAAGATGTATTTATGATATTTGCTATTGCTGGCATATTAATTAACTTTCAGTTGTGGCTTGATTTCAAAGATGTATTTATGATATTGAGTTTGTTCTGGTCAAGAATGGTAGTGTTGTTGTGGCTTGATTTCAAAGATGTATTTATGATATTACATTAAAGATACGTGCTGGGCTCATAGAGTTGTGGCTTGATTTCAAAGATGTATTTATGATATTTGCGGCGCTGATGTGCTGAATGAAATCTTAGTTGTGGCTTGATTTCAAAGATGTATTTATGATATTCAATCTTCCAACAAACGCAATCAAATCACAGTTGTGGCTTGATTTCAAAGATGTATTTATGATATTGAACTGCGCGCGCACGAACTGCTCGAAACTGTTGTGGCTTGATTTCAAAGATGTATTTATGATATTACGCGGTGCGGAAAGGGAAAGTATGTATAAGTTGTGGCTTGATTTCAAAGATGTATTTATGAT
Source organism: bacterium (assembly GCA_016787925.1). Lineage (GTDB taxonomy): Bacteria > CLD3 > CLD3 > SB21 > SB21 > SB21. Next base: position 4,020 of record JAEUSK010000167.1, read on the forward strand.
ATTTTATGCTACCGATGGAAACTTTTGGACATTGTTGTGGCTTGATTTCAAAGATGTATTTATGATATTTATTGCAACGGGGTTGCGTATCCGCGTCTCGTTGTGGCTTGATTTCAAAGATGTATTTATGATATTGCATCGACGATCAGCTCTATCGCGCGGTGGTTGTGGCTTGATTTCAAAGATGTATTTATGATATTTCGGCTGTGGCCTGATGCAAAGTTCTTTGAGTTGTGGCTTGATTTCAAAGATGTATTTATGATATTCGCAAAAATTTCTTGACTACGTGATTAAGGTTGTGGCTTGATTTCAAAGATGTATATATGATATTAGTTGACTGAACATCTTCAAATATTCT